>NZ_QOBB01000185.1:0-14705 GCF_024704855.1 Burkholderia sp. HAN2018
CGAGCGCGTTCGCGACCCGCGTGCCCGCGCCGCCGCGCGATTCGAGAAAGCCTTCGGCGATGAGCTGCGCATACGCATCGACGACGGTGCCGCGGGCAACCTGCAACGACGTGGCGAGCAGCCGCGTGGACGGGAGCGCGTCGCCCGGCCGGACGTCGCCGCGACGTACGGCTTCGCGCAGCGCCTGCGCGAGCTGGCGGCTCAGGTCGCCGGCCGCGCGGTCGAGCGCGCCGAGCGACGGGATTTCGACGATCCGGGTCGTTCTTGCCATGATTCTGGTCTGCTGAAATTGTTCCAAACCGGCTCTACAGCATAAACCAGTTTGAGGTCACAATCGGCGGGTGACGGGCTCGCGCCCGCGCCGTTTCCAACCCCGCATGACCGTGGAGCCGACATGTACGTCCCCGCCGAATTCAACGAGCCCGACCCCGACGCGATGCGCGAGCTGATCGTGCAGCATCCGTTCGGCAGCCTGATCACGCACGGCAGGAACGGGCTCGACGCGAACCACATTCCGTTCGAGCTGCTGCCCGACGACGGCGGGCTCGGCGAGCTGCACGCGCACGTCTCGCGCGCGAATCCGGTCTGGCAGGACGTCGCGAACGGCGACGAGGTGCTCGCGATCTTCCGCGCGGGCGACGCCTACATCTCGCCGACCTGGTATCCGAGCAAGCACGTGGCGCACCGGCAGGTGCCGACCTGGAACTACGTGGTCGTGCACGCGCATGGCCGCATCACGGTGCGCGACGACGAGAAGTTCGTGCGCGGCGTGGTCGCGCGGCTGACGCGTACGCACGAGGCGTCGCAGCCGGTGCCGTGGAAGATGGGCGATGCGCCGAAGGACTACATCGACAGGATGCTGGCGTCGATCGTCGGGCTGCAGATCGAGATCACGCGGCTCGTCGGCAAGCGCAAGCTCGGGCAGAACAAGGACGAAGCCGATATCCGCGGCGCGGGCGAAGCGCTGGTCGCGGAGGGCAACCTCGCGATCGGGGAGGCGATGCTCGCGGCGGCCGACGCGAAACGCGCGTGACGCGCAAGCGGCGTGCACGCCGTGACCCCGGCGGCGTGCGCGGGCGCGTGCCACGCCCGCGCACCGGCTCCGTCATTGCGTGCGCGTCGCGCCCTTCGTGCCTTCTCCCGCCTGCGCGAGCGCATCGCGAATCGCGGCCTCGGTCTTGTCGTACGCGCCTTCGCCATAGCGCGTATAGACGACCTTTCCGTTGGCATCGATCAGGTACAGCGCGGGCCAGTACTGGTTGCCGTACGCGCGCCACGTGTCGTAGCGGTTGTCCTGCGCGACCGGGTACCGGATGCCGAAGCGCCTGATCGCATCGGCGACGTTGCCCGCGTCGCGCTCGAACGGATACTCGGGCGTATGCACGCCGACCACCACGAGCCCCTGGTCGCGATACTTGCGGTCCCATTCCTTCACGTACGGAATCGTATGAATGCAGTTGATGCACGAGTACGTCCAGAAATCGACGAGCACGACCTTGCCGCGCAACTGGCCGAGCGTCAGCGGCGCGCTGTTGTGCCAGCGGTCGATGCCCGTGAAATCCGGTGCCGCCATCCCGGCCTGCGAGGCCGGCATGCTCGCATCGTCGCGGGTGCCGGCGAACGCGGCGAGCCCGGCCGTGGCGGCGAGGGCGATGACGAGGGCGGCGGTCTTGAGTCGGGGCAGCATGGCGTTCTCCTGAGCGGGAGGCCGCCGCTCGGAGGCGGCGGCCGGACGGGTTTCGACAGGCCCCATTAGGCGGCGCCGACGTATCTGCGATGTGTCCGGCAAGCCGCGCGTGTGCAATGTTGTGTGTCGTCACGGCGGCGCGATACATTGGGATACAAACGCGCGCCCGCCGTGCGGTATAAAAGCGGACATCGCCTGCCTCGACTCATCGATACCTCGATACCGAAACGACCCATGGACAAGATCGACCACGTGCTGATCGTCGACGACGATCGCGCGATCCGCGAACTGATCGCGGATTATCTGGAGAAGAACGGCATGCGCGTATCGCTGGCCGCGAACGGCCGCGAGATGCGCAACGTGCTGGACGACGGCGCGCCCGACCTGATCGTGCTCGACCTGATGATGCCGGGCGAGGACGGCCTCACGCTGTGCCGCGACCTGCGCGCGGGCAAGTTCCGCACGGTGCCCGTGCTGATGCTGACCGCGCGCGGCGAGGAAACCGACCGCATCATCGGCCTCGAGATGGGCGCCGACGACTACCTCGCCAAGCCGTTCGCGGTGCGCGAACTGCTCGCGCGGATCCGCTCGGTGCTGCGGCGCGCACGCATGCTGCCGCCCGGCATGCAGGTGACGGAAACGGCTGCGATGCTCGCGTTCGGCGAATGGCGTCTCGACACGACCGGACGCCACCTGCTCGATACCGACGGCACGCTGGTCGCGCTGAGCGGCGCCGAATACCGGCTGCTGCGCGTGTTCCTCGACAACCCGCAGCGCGTGCTGACGCGCGACCAGTTGCTCAATCTCACGCAGGGGCGGCAGTCCGACCCGTTCGACCGGTCGATCGACCTGCTCGTGAGCCGGCTGCGCCAGCGCCTGCGCGACGGCGCGCGCGAGCCGCGCTACATCAAGACGCTGCGCAACGAGGGCTACGTGTTCTCGTCGGCCGTGACCGCCGTCGACGGTACGCCATGAGCGCGCGCACGTTGACGTCGTGGCACTGGCCGCGCTCGCTGTTCGCGCGGCTCGCGTTGATCCTGTGCGTGGGCCTCGCGCTCGCGCAGACGCTGTCGTTCTGGCTCACGGTGACCGAGCGCGACCAGGCGACCACCAACCTGATGATGGGCTACATCGAGCGCGAGGTCGCCAGCTCGGTCGCGCTGCTCGACCACCTGCCGCCGGCCGAGCGGGCCGCCTGGCTGCCGCGCCTTGCGCGGCGCAGCTATGCGTTCATCCTCGGGCCCGGCGAGACCGGCACGCCGCCGGAAGCGCGGCTGTCGGCGCGCGTCGAGCGGTCGATTTCCGACGGCATCGGCGGCGACTATCCGCTGACCGCGAACGCGATCCCCGGCGACCGCGAACATCTGCAGGTGCATCTGCGCCTGACCGACGGGTCGCCGCTCACGATCGACATCCATCCGATGTCGACGGTGCCGCTGTCGGGCTGGCTGCCGGTCGTGCTCCTGCTGCAGCTCGCGGTGCTGGCCGCGTGCTGCTGGCTCGCGGTGCGGCTCGCGACGCGGCCGCTCAAGCAGCTCGCGCAGGCCGCCGATGCGCTCGGCCCCGACCTGAAGGGCGAGCGGCTGAACGAGGGCGGGCCGTCGGAAGTCGCGCGCGCCGCCCGGGCGTTCAACGCGATGCAGGACCGCATCGCGCAGTACATGGCCGAGCGCATGCAGATCCTCGCGTCGATCTCGCACGACCTGCAGACGCCGATCACGCGAATGCGCTTGCGCGTCGACGTGATGGACGACGACACGCAGGGCGCGAAGCTGCGCCAGGACCTGCTCGAGATGGAGCATCTGGTGAAGGAGGGCGTGGCGTATGCGCGGACGCTGCACGGCACCGAGGAGGCCACGCGCCGCATCGATCTCGATGCGCTGCTCGACAGCATCGTGTGCGATTACACGGATGCGGGGCAGGACGTCGCGCTGCACAGCCGCGCGCCGCTCGCGCTCGTCACGCGGCCGAAGGCGCTGCGCCGCATCGTCGGCAACCTCGTCGACAACGCGCTGAAGTTCGCGGGCGCGGCCGAGATCGACGTGCACGCCGCGCCGGACGGCGGCGCGGTGATCGCCGTGCTCGACCGCGGGCCCGGCATTCCGGACGATCAGCTCGACGCGGTGTTCGAGCCGTTCCGGCGCGTGGAGACGTCGCGCAACCGGGAGACGGGCGGCACGGGGCTCGGCCTCGCGATCGCGCGGCAACTCGCGCTTGCGATGGGCGGCACGCTCACGCTGAACAACCGCGCGGACGGCGGCGGGCTGGAGGCGCGGCTCACGCTGCGCAATGCGGGGTGACGGGGGCGGCGCGTGAGCCGCGGGGTTTCAGGTTCGTGCTGAAGCCGTAGCGGAAACTGACGCCGAAGCCGAAGCCGAAGCCGAAGCCGAAGCCGAAGCCGAAGCCGAAGCCGAAGCCGACGCCGACGCCGACGCGCGACGTTACACGCGCCGCAGATGCGCGTCGACGAGCGGCGCGAGCGTCGCCGCGTGCACGGCCGCGAGATCGTGCCGGCCGCCCGGCACGACGTGCAGCTGCGCGTCGGGCAGCCGCACGAGCAGGCGCCGGCCGGCCGCGACGGGGCTGAGCGGATCGTCGTCGCCCCACAGCAGCAGCGTCGGCTGCGCGATGCGGCCGATTTCCCGCGACAGGTCGGCACGGAACGTCAGGAACCAGTCGGGCAGCTGCGGGTTGGCTTGCGCGAACCCGGTCCGCCAGTCCTGCGCGCCGAGCCCTGCCATGTCGAGCCCGCCGGACGTGACCGTCAGTACGAGGTGCGTGACCAGGCCGGGCTTGTCGAGCGCCGCGCGCATCGCGATCACGCCGCCCATCGATTGCGCGATCACGGCGGTCGGCCGGTCGATCGTTTCCAGGACATGACGCACGAGGCTGTCGAAATCGTCGACGGCCGGATCGCGCGGCGTGTCGCCGAAACCCGGATAACCGACGATCCGGCGCTCGGCCGGATGCGTCAGGCTGCCTGCGAGCGGTTGCCAGAAGGCGGTGCTGCCCGATGCGCCGGGCAGGAAGAGCAGTTGCGACGGAACGGGCATGGTGGCGCGGTTTTCCTGTGAATGAAGTAACAGCGGGCGGCGCGTGTCAGCACCGGCCGGTGCGCAGCGCGACGGTCCAGTCGTCGCGCCCGCGCGATGCCGCGGTGGCGGCCGCCGTGTGCCAGTCGTATTCGACCGCATGAAATTCGACGTTCCAGCCGGCCGCCGTGCGCGACACCATCGCGTAGCGCGCATGCGGCGAACCCGTCTCGATGCGGTGCGGGTGCGGCAGGTCGTCCGCGTACGCCTGCAGCCCGACGCTGCCCGGGTTGACGACCAGCCGGCCGTCGTCGAGTCTGGCCGTACGCGGGATGTGCGTGTGGCCGCACAGGATCAGCGATGCCGGTTCGTCGCCCGCGCGTTTCGCGATTTCCGCGGGCGTCGCCGCGCGGCAGCCGTCGGGCGTGACGGTTTCGAGGAAATAGGCGAGGTCGCTGCCGGGCGTGCCGTGCACCATCAACACGTCGCCGTCGAGCATCGCGCGCTCGGGCAGCGCGGCGATCCATGCGAGATGGTCGGCGCGCAGCGTGTCGTGCGCCCAGCGATCCGACAGCCGCATCGACTCGCGATCGCCGCCGAGCAGTTGCCGTTCGTGATTGCCCCTGATGGTCGGCAGGTCGAGCGCGATCAGGCTGTCGGCCGTTTCGGGCGGATGGAGCGCCCCTGACAGGATGTCGCCGAGATTGACGATCACGTCGGCGCCGCGGCGGCGGACGTCGTCGAGCACCGCGTCGAGCGCGGCGAGGTTGCCGTGGATGTCGGACAGCGCGGCGATTTTCATGGCGGATCGTCGGGGAAGGGAACGGCGATTGTCGCCAATTCGGCTCGGGTCGTCCAATGGCGTGCGCGTGCGGTGCCGCAGGCCGTGAGCGGTTGGGCGTGAAGCCGCGGGTGGCGCGTCAGTCGGTCGCGAGGCGCGCGTACATCGCGAAATCGCCCGGTGTGCCGCGCACCATCCTGTACGCGCGCAACAGCCCTTCGTAGCGGTAGCCGCACTTCTGCAGCACGCGCGCGGAGCCCGCGTTGCCGGTCAGCACCACGCCCTGCATGCGCATGAAGCCGCCGTCCGCGAAGGCCCACGCGGTGACGGCCGCGCACAGCGCGCTCGCGACCCCGCGCCCCCAGTGCGACGGCGCGAGATCGTATGCGATCTCGGCCGAGCGGTTCGCGGTGGAGACGGTATGCAGGCCGATCGTCCCGGCGAGCGCGCCCGATGCGTCGTCGATCACGGCGAGACGCCGGACCGAATCGGGGTCGGCCGATTCGATGGCGTCGAACAGCGGCAGCAGATCGTCGGGCGCGCGCAGGTTCCAGCTCGTGTGGCGGAAGACGTCGGGGATCGACAGGTACGCGTACCACGCGTCGAGGTCGGCGCGTTCGAGCTGGCGGAGCGACAGGCCCGGAAAGCCGGAGCGGGGCGGTGCGGCGATTTTCATCGGTGTCCGCCCCTACGCCGCATGACGCCGGTACAACGCCAGCGACCCGGCGAGCGCGAGCAGCATCGCGCCGCACGTGCGTTCGAGCCACAGCGCGCCCGCGCGCTTCAGCAGCCGCACCGCGCGTGCGCCGAGCAGCGCATAGCCGAACATCACCGCGCCGTCGAGCAGCGCGAAGGTGACCGCGAGCGCGACGTATTGCGGCGCGAGCGGCGCGGACGGATCGAGGAACTGCGGCAGGAACGCGGAGAAGAACAGGTAGCCCTTCGGGTTCGTCACCGCCGTGAGGAAACTCTTCGCGAAGATCGACGCGTTGCGCCCGGATACCGCTTCACCGTGCGCGGCGGCGACGTCGAGCGAACCCTTCGACATCAGCAGCCGGATGCCGACGTACGCGAGGTAAGCGGCGCCGAGCCACTTCACGACCGAGAACCAGAACGCCGACGCCATCAGCAGCGCGCCGAGGCCGAGCGCGACCGCGACGATCAGCACGAAATCGGACAGCATCGCGCCCGCGAAGCCGTAGGCCGCGCGTCGCACGCCGTAGCGCGAGCCGTTGGTCAGCGCGAGCAGCACGGTCGGGCCGGGTGTCGCGATGCCGACGAAGGCGACGGCGGCGAAGACCAGCAGGGTCGTTTCATGCATGACGGAACTCCCGAGGGAAGGGGCGCGCTCGATTATCGGGTGCACCCGCCCGGGCTGTACAGGGACGGCGCGCTGCGCACACGGCCGCCCGGTCGACTATCTCGATTTTGGCAATAAACATTTTTCATTATTCCGCTTCAGATTGAAACCGGTTCCATCTACCATGGCGGCCGCAGCGGGCATGCCCGCCGCGTCGTCGCGCGCGGACGATGCCGGCCTCGCACCGCCGGCGGATCTCGCCGCCCGCGCGCTACTCGCAACTGACAGCCAGAACAACGGGTTCACCGCCCGGAGACACGACAATCATGAACAAGCAACTGATCGCAGCCCCGCTGCTGCTCTCGCTCGCGGGCGTCGCCGCCGCGCAAAGCTCCGTCACGCTGTACGGCATCGTCGACGCGGGCGTGACCTATCGCAGCAACGAACGGGTCGGCTCCGCGGGCGCGTACACCGGCCATTCGAACGTCGGGCTCACGACCGGCAACCTGTCCGGCAGCCGCTGGGGCATCAAGGGTTCCGAGGATCTGGGCGGCGGGATGCGCGCGCTGTTCGTCCTCGAGAACGGCTTCGACATCACGAACGGCACGTCGGGCCAGGGCGGCCGCCAGTTCGGCCGCCAGGCGTTCGTCGGCCTCGGCAGCGACCGCTACGGCACGGTTACGCTCGGCCGCCAGTACACGTCGCTCGACGACTTCGTGAGCCCGGTCGGCCCGTCGTCGTTCATCGGCGGCTTCGGCGCGCACCCGGGCGATATCGACGACCTCGACCAGACGGCGCGCGTCAACAGCTCGATCAAGTACACGAGCGCCAACTACTCGGGCTTCACGTTCGGCGCGCTGTACGGTTTCGGCAGCCAGCCGGGCAGCATGAAGCAGCGCAACACGTGGAGCGTCGGCGCGGCGTACGCGGCGGGCCCGCTGCGCGTCGGCGTCGGCTACGAGCGATCGGACAACAGCAAGACGGGCGCGACCGACCCGACGGCCGGCAAGTGGCAGAGCACCGACGACGGGCTGTTCAACTCGTCGATCAACGAAGGCTATGCGAGCGCGCAGTCGCAGCAGATCATCGCGACCGGCGCGACCTACGATTTCGGCCCGGCCGTCGTCGGGGTGAACTACAGCAACGTGCAGTACCGCAGCGGCGACCAGTCGCGGTTCACGGGCCACGCGACGTTCAACGTCGCGGGCGTGTTCACGCGCTGGAACGTGCGCCCGCAGACGCAACTGTTCGCGGGCTACAGCTACACGCGCGGCAGCGATGTCGACGGCGTGGACGACCGCGCGCAGTATCACAACGTCACGCTCGGCGCCACCTACGACCTGTCGAAGCGCACCAGCGTGTACCTGCTCGGCGCGTACCAGCACGCATCGGGCATGACGCTCGACGCGCTCGGCCGGCCGGTGGCCGCGACCGCGTCGGTGTCCGACAAGGCGAACGGCCACTCGTCCGATTCGCGGTCGCAGGCCATCGTCAGCCTCGGCCTGCGCCAGAAGTTCTGACGCGCCGCGATCGTTGCGTCCGCAACGTCGCCCGCAGCCGATGCGGGCGACGTTGCAGGCATGCCCCTACACTGTCGCCTCCGTTTTTCGAGGAGACGACATGACCCGAACGTATTCCGCGAGTTGCCTGTGCGGAACCGTCACCGTGACGTTGCGCGGCGAGCCGGCGGCGCGCGCGAACTGCCATTGCGCGACCTGCCGCGATTTCTACGGCACGCCGGTGCTGTCGGCGACCGCGTGGCCGCCGGAGCAGGCGGCCGTCGAGGGCGGCCATGCGACGTTCCCGCATCCGGCGAAGTCGATGTCGCGCACGTATTGCGCGTCCTGCGGCGAGATCGTGTGCGGCACCAACCGGTTCGGCATGCGCGTCGTACCGAACAGCCTGGCCGCGCGTGCGCACGGCGGGCAACTGCCCGGCGACCTGCAGCCGACGATGCACCTGTTCTACCGGCACCGCGTGATCGACGTCGCGGACGCGCTGCCGAAATTCCTCGACGGCTGGGACGGCCCGACCCTCGACGACGCGAACTGAACGATCGCGGCTGCGTGCCGGCATGGCCGGCGCGCGGTTCTTTCCGCCGTATCCCGCTTTCTCCTTCCTTCCTCCCGCCGCATGCCGCCGCGCTGAATCGCACCGACGCGATCGAGCCGGACAATATTTTTTCCCTTTCATTTCAATTTCGATTTGTAATCATCGAACCCATTTCCGGGGAATGAAAAAGGCAATGCGGGTAATTCAGAAAAAATGACGTATTTGCATTGAACAATCCGGAAGAAAATGCCGGGGAAAAGCGCCGAAACCGTGCGGCCCGCAAGCCGTTGCGGCGTGATGGGCGGGTTTGACCATCGTTGACGGAAAAGCGCCGGACGGCAAAAAGAATGGCGTGAATAATTCGGGATGAAGGCGAATGCGCTTTAGCCGGAATCACCAATATTTCATGCGCCGCGATTTACAGTGTCGACAATTGAACGTTCGGGAGCATTATTCATGTCAATGAAACAAATTCGGGCGGCATTGCTGGGAATGTGCATGGCGATGCTGGCGCCGGCGAGTCACGCGCAGGTGTCGTACTCGACCGACTGGCTCGCGAACACGTACGGCACGCTGGCCCAGCACGTGGGCAACGCCGCGCGCTCGATGTGGGTCGCCCCCGAGGGCGTGATCTACACGGCGTCGCGCTGGGACGAGAACGCGGGCGGTGTCGCGCTCTACCAGAACGGCCAGCCGATGGGCACGATCGGCATCCACGACGAATTCCAGGGTGGCGCGATCACCGGCAACGCGACGTCGATCTTCGTCGCGCTCGGCTACAACCGCAACTTCGGCAGCGGCTCGGTGGGCCGCTACAACCGCGGCACGAACCAGCGCGACCTGCGCATCCCGGTCAGCACGTGGACGGGCCTGCCGAATCCGGACGTGATCACCGGCCTCGCGACCGCCGGCAACCTGCTGTATGCGAGCGACTTCTACGGCAACCGCGTGCGCGTCTATACGACCGACGGCGTCTGGCAGCGCGACATCGGCGTGACCGGGCCCGGTGCGCTGGCGCTCGATGCGGCGGGCAACCTGTGGGTGGCGCGCATGAGCGCGGGCGTGGTCGTGCAGTACAGCGCGACCGGCACGCTGATGAACACGATCCAGATGGCGGCCGGCGCACGGCCGTCGGCGCTGTATTTCGACGCGTCGACGGGGCAGTTGCTGGTGGGCGACCAGGGCCCGGACATGAACATCAAGCTCTACAGCCTCGCCGGGGCGCCGCAGCAGGTCGGCACGTTCGGCGTGCAGGGCGGTTATCTCGACACGACATCGGGCATCAAGGGGCAGGTCGGCGACAAGCGCTTCACGCGCGTGGTCGGCATCGGCAAGGATGCCGGCGGCAACCTGTACGTGCTCAACAATGCGTGGGGCGGGGGCTGGGATCTCGGGCGCAACGGCAGCACCGACCTGCATTCATACGGTCCGACGGGCGCGCTGCAATGGAAGCTGCAGGCGCTGAACTTCGAGGCGATCGCCGCGCCCGATCCGGCGACCGACGGAGCGTTCTTCTATAGCGGCAACAACGTGTACACGGGCTCGGCGGGCGGCACGTTCGTCGCGAACACGGTCGATCCGTTCAGCTACCCGAAGGACCCGCGCCTCGACATGAACGACTACCAGCGCGGCCAGCACTTCGGCCAGCTCGTGACGGTCGGCGGCAACCGGATCCTCGTCGCGTCGGGCCAGAACCCCGGCAATTTCAACTTCTACTACTTCACGCCGGCGACCGGCTACATCGCGAATCCGGCCGGCTCGCTGCCGGGCAAGCCGTTCAACACGACGCTGCAGGTCACGGCCGGTTTCGACATCGACGGCAACGGCGACGTCTGGGCAGGCTTGAACGGCTCAAACGTGATTACCCGCTACCCGATGACGGGTTTCGACGCGACCGGCAAGCCGTCGTGGGGCAAGCCGACGACGACGGCCGTGCCGGGCACCGTGGCGCCGGTCACGCGCATCATCTACCAGGCGGACAGCGACACGATGATCCTCGCGCAGGGCCTCGCGGGCAACTGGGACTGGACCGCGATGAACGGGCATATCGAGGTCTATCACGGCTGGAAGAACGGCAACACGAGCGCGCCGAACCCGGTGATCAACCTGACGAGCGCGAACCCGAAATCGATCGCGGCGGCCGGCCACTACCTGTTCGTCGGCTACGTGCACACCGTGCCGAACGTCGACGTGTTCGATCTCAACACGGGCGCCCTCGTCACGACGCTGACCAACTCGAACACGTCGGCGATGGATGTCGGCAACGACGTCGACTCGATGTACGGGATCCGCGCGTACCTGCGCTCGACCGGCGAATACGTGATCACGAAGGACAACTACAACGGCACCAGCATGATCGTGTATCGCTGGCGTCCGTGAACGCGCGAGCGGAGCAGGCCGCGCGGTCTGCACGGCCGGCTCGGCGCCCGCGTCACGGCGCGCCGAGCACGCGGCCGTTCACGCTGAGCCCGTACATCGAATCGGGCGAGTCGTGGAATTTCGCGCGCGTGTCGTGCACCGAGCCCGTGAAGCGCGGGTCCTGCGGACGTTCGTGGCTGTCCATGAAGGTCGCGACGTCCCACGCTTCCTGATCGGTCAGCGTGCCGCCGAGCCCGAGCGGCATGTTGGCCTTGATGAAGCCGGCCGCATTGCGGATGTCGCCCATCCCCGCGCCCCAGTTGAACGAACGCGCGCCCCACAGCGCCGGGAAGACCGCCTTGCCGCCGCTCGACTGCCCCTGGCCGTCCGCACCGTGGCACAGCGCGCAGTGCTGCGTGTAGACGGCGGCGCCGCGCGCATAGTCGGCCTTCTGCGCGGGCGGCGGCAGTTTCAGGAACCCCTGCCCCGGCAGCTTCGTGCCGACCGGCGCGCCCTTCGCGAGCCAGTACGAATAGGTTTCGAGCGCGACGAGAATCGGGTCGCCGGCCGGCGGCGCCTTGCCGTTCATGCTGTAGCGGAAGCATCCCTGCAGGCGCTCGGCGAACGTGTTCACGTGGCCGTTCTTGCTGCGGTACGCCGGATACAGCAGGTACGCGGCCCACATCGGGCTCGAATCGGGCCGCCGGCCCGCGTCGAGGTGGCAGCTCGCGCAGGTCAGCTTGTTGCCGACGTACTTGCCCGCGAATTCGGGCGTGTGCAGGAAGATCTGCTCACCGAGCTTCACGGTCTTGCCGAACTCGTCGGCGGGGATCGCGGATTCGGCGGGCGGCGCGAACGGCCTGGCTGCCGCCGCAACGGCGGAAGGCGCGGATGCGGAAGCGTCGGCCGGTGGTGCATCCTGCGGTGCGGCCGCGAACGCGAGTGCGGGCAACCAGGCCGCGCCGAGCAGTGCCGTGCGGGTGCGGCGGATCAGCGTCGTGCGGTCGATCATCGCTTGTCTCCCTGCGCGGCGCCGCCGCGTGCGTAGTAGGCGGCCACTGCGTCGATGTCGGCGTCGGACAGCTTGCCGGCGATCGCCGGCATCAGCGCCATCGGCCCGGGCGGGCGCGTGCCGTGTTTCCAGCCGTTCAACTGGCCGGCGATATAGGCGGCGGGCTGGCCCGCGAGCGGCGGAAACGCGCTGCCCACGCCGAGGCCGCCGGGGCCGTGACACTGGGCGCACGCGGGCAGGCCTTGCGACCAGCGTCCGCGCGTCGCGAGCCACGCGCCGGTGTTCGCCGGATCGATCGACGTGTCGTCGGCGGCGACGATGCCGGCCGGTGCGGGCAGGCTCGCGAAGTACGCGGATACCGCATCGCGCTCGTGCGGCGTCAGCAGTTTCGAGAGCGGCTGCATGACCGGATTCTGGCGGCTGCCGTCCGCGAACGCGGCAAGCTGCGCGGACAGATACGCGGCGCTCGTGCCCGCGAGGCGCGGGAAGCCGGCCGCCGCGTTGCCTTCGCCCTGGCCGCCGTGGCAGCCGATGCAGGCGGCGACGCCCGTCGTCGAACCCTGTGTCGCGAGCGTCTTGCCGAGCGTCGCGTCGTCCGCACGCGCGTGGCCGGCCAGCAGCGTCGCCGCGGCGAGCAGCAGCGGCGCGAACCGGCGTCGCGGTGTGTGCACCGTATCGTTCACGTGTCCCCTCCTTGTTGTAGGCCGCGAGCGCGCCGCCGGGCAGCCGGCGCGGCCGCGCGGTCAGCCCGCGTCGGGCTGCTTCTCCTGCTGCGCCGGCGCGAGGTGCTGCGGCGGTGTCGCCGCATCGTATCGGCCGAAGCCGTAGCGCTGGAAGATCCCGAACGCTGCCGGCGACCGGATGAACGCGAGCCATGCGCGCGCGGCTTCCGGATGCGGCGCGTCCTTCACCATCGCGCCCGCATAGATCGCAGTCGTATTCTGCTCGGCCGGAATGTCGATGTGCATCAGCGGATGCCCGACCTGTTCCTGGAACGCCGCCTCGGATTGCCACAGCACGCCCGCGTCCGCGCGCCCCTGCATCAGGAACAGCGCGGTTTCCCGATGGTGGATGTGCGTGAGCTCGGTCGTGCCGGCGCGCACCTTGTCGTCGTAGACGGTACGCGCGAGCGCGTTGCCGCCGGCCTTCACGAACGACGCGCGGATCTGCCGCGCGACGCCTTCGAATGCAGGATTGGGCATCGCAAGCTGCACGTCGGGCCGCGCGAGGTCGTTCAGCGACGCGATGCGCTTCGGATTGCCGGCGCGCACCATGATCGTCAGCTGGTTCGTCACGTAGGGCACGGCCGGGCCGACGAGCGTGCCGTCCGCGATCAAGCCGTCGATCTTGCCGAGCCCCGCGAAATACGCGTCGGGCTTGACCGTCCACGTCATGTTGCCGACGGTGATCGTGCCGCCCGCCTGGATCTGCTTCACGAGCAGGCCGGGCGGGATCGTCTCCCAGTAGATGCGGCCGCGGTACTCGGGATGGTCTTCCTCGAACTTCGCGACGAGCGGCGCCATCGCGAAGAAATAGTTGCCGCCGACGAACAGCACGAGCTTCGGCGCGGTGAGGTCGCCGTGGAAATCGGCGAGCACGTCGACCTGCGGCACCGTGAATTCGAGGCCGCGATGCGTCGCGTCGTTGTTGCGGCCGTCCTGCCAGGGCGGGAAGACGTTCGCGGCGGGGCCGGCCGGCGCGGCGAGCGACAGCGCCGACGCGCAGCAGAGCCAGGCGGCCAGCGCGGCGCGCAGCGTGCGCCGACGGCGGAGCAACGGTGACGGCGGTTGCATGGGGATCGATGTCATCGCGGTGCTCATTTTGCGTACGTGAAGCCGGCCTGCTGCAGTTCGGGCAGCGTGCCGACCGCGCCCGGCGTGACGATTGCCGACGGGATCACGTGGTTGGTCAGGTCGGCCGCGAGCGCATCGAGCGACAGCTTGTCGGGATTCGCGTTCGCGCCGTCGAGCCGCTCTGCGAGTTCCCAGATCGCGTTGTGGCACGACAGGAACACGACGCCGCGCTGCTGCAGCGCGGCGATGCTGTTGTCGTGCGACGAGAACGCGCCGTCGGGCGACTCGTGGTCTTGTGCGCCCTTCGATTGCGCGGCTTTCGCGTCGAGCAGCGTGTTGGCCGGAAAGGCGGCGCCGGCGAATTTCGCGAGGCCGTATTTGTCCCACGCGGCCTGGTCGAACAGCGCGAGATGCGCGCTGCCGTGCGTGGCCGATACGACGAGGAAATCCGGATGGCGGTACGACCAGATCTGCGCGTTCAGCGAATTGCGCATCAGGTTCAGCCACGGGCCGCCGAGCTCGGTGTTGTCCCATACCTGCTTCGGGCCGCCTCGGTAGCCGGTCAGTTCGGCGAGCGCCGCGTGATCCCACTGGTCGGGGCGTTCGAGGATCATCGGCACCGTCTTGAAGTCGCGCCGTCGCGGCGCGGCTGCGAGGCGGCGCGTGAGGTCGGCGAGGTGCGTGGCGCCG
>NZ_QOBB01000186.1:0-14725 GCF_024704855.1 Burkholderia sp. HAN2018
CGCGGGTCGAGGTCGGCCGTCGCGGCGGCCGCATGCGCCGCGCGCCACGGCAAGCCCGCTGCCGCGACCAGCGCGGCGGTCATGAACTGGCGTCGGTCGGTCATCGTGCGGCCCCTCGGGAATTGGCAGCGGCGCGCATCACAGCACCCGCGACAGGAACGCGCGCGTGCGCGCATGCGTCGGCGCGTCGAGCACGACGGCCGGCGGCCCGGATTCGACGATGCGCCCGCGCTCCATGAACAGCACGTTGTCCGCGACTTCGCGCGCGAAGCCGATCTCGTGCGTGACGATCACGAGCGTCGTGCCCGAGCGCGCGAGTTCCTTGATCACGTCGAGCACCTCGTTCACGAGTTCCGGGTCGAGCGCGGAAGTCGGTTCGTCGAACAGCAGCACCTTCGGGCGCAACGCGAGTGCCCGCGCGATCGCGACGCGCTGCTGCTGGCCGCCGGAGAGCTGGCGCGGATACGCATCGGCCTTGTCCGCGAGACCGACGCGAGCGAGCAACGTACGGGCGATGCGCTCGGCGGCGTCGCGCGTGACGCCGCCGACGGCGACCGGTGCCTCGATCAGGTTCTCGAGCACCGTCAGGTGCGGGAACAGGTTGAAGTTCTGGAACACCATCCCGACGGCCGTGCGCCGTGTCAGCACGTCGCGCTCCTTCAGCTCGTAGAGCACGTCGCCGTCGCGGCGATAGCCGATCAGTTCGCCGTCGATGTCGATGAAGCCGTCGTCGACGCGTTCGAGATGGTTGATCGTGCGCAGCAGCGTCGACTTGCCCGAGCCCGACGGCCCGACGATCACGGTCACGCTGCCGCGCGGCGCGACGAACGAGACGTTGTCGAGCACGCGCTGCATGCCGAACTGCTTCGATACGCCATGCACGGCCACTTCGCCGCCGGCGCGTGGCGCGACGGCCACCGTATCGGCATTGCCATCGGCGCGTACGAGCGAATCATCGCGGCTGGACCTGACACGCCGCCACAGCACGCCGAGGCGCGCGAGCGCGAACGTGACGACGGACGGCGGCGGGTTGCGCAGCGCGCCGCGCGCATAGTGGCGCTCGACCTGCACCTGGATCGCCGACAGCACGGTCAGGATGATCAGATACCAGACGGTCGCAACCATCAGCAGCGGAATCACCTCGAGATTGCGGCGATAGATCACCTGCACCGTATAGAACAGCTCCGGCATCGCGAGCACGTAGACCATCGACGTGCCTTTCGCGAGCGAGATCAGGTCGTTGAACGCGGTCGGCAGGATCGCGCGCATCGCCTGCGGCAGCACGATCCGCGTGGTCTGGCGGCCGCGCGGCAGGCCGAGCGCGGCCGCCGCTTCGAGCTGCCCCTGGTCGACCGCGAGAATGCCGCCGCGAATCACTTCCGCGGAAAACGCCGCGTGGTTCAGCGTGAGGCCAAGCACGGCCGCGAGGAACGGGCTGATCAGGTCGGTGGTCGGCGTGTCGAACCACACGATATTGGTGAACGGCACGCCGAGCCGCACATGCTCGTACAGGTAGCCGAGGTTGTTCAGGATCAGCAGCAGCACGATCAGCGGAATCGAGCGGAACAGCCACACGAAGGCCCACGCGCTCGCCGACAGCAGCCGCGAACGCGACAGCCGGGCCAGCGCGACGAACGCGCCGAGCACGAAGCCGAACACCGCGCCGAGCAGCGTCAGCACCAGCGTGCGTGCGAGCCCCGACAGCACCGGCGGCGACAGGAACCATTCGGCGAACACCGGCCAGCCCCATTGCGGGTTGCCGAGTATCGAATGCAGGACGATCGCGATCAGCGCGACGGCGAGCACGGTGCCGGCCGTGCGCGACCGGTGGCGCGCGGGCACGATCCGGAAACGCGTGCCGGCGTCGCGCGCGCCGGGGGAAGAAAGCGGCGGCAGCGCGCCGCCGAGGTGGGTCGTGTCGCTCATGTCGATGGAAATCCTCGAATCGGTCGGGCGGACGCGCCGCGCACGGGCGGCGCGGCGGCGGGTGTCAGGCGTGCGCTTCGGCCGCCGTTTCGGGCGACGCGTCAGGCACCGCGTGACGGCTTGCCTTGCGCGGCAGGCCGAGGTGGTCGCGCAGCGTCGCGCCGGGCAGGTCGCGGCTGTAGCGGCCGCGCGCCTCGAGCGCCGGGATCACGAGCTCGACGAAATCGTCGACGCCTTGCGCCTGCACCGCGAAGCCGAGGATGAAGCCGTCGCCGGCGCCCGCGTCGTGCCAGCGGATCAGCTCGTCGGCGACATGCTCGGCCGTGCCGATGAAGTTCGGGCGCGGCGTGGCGACCGCGAGCGCCGTCTCGCGCAGCGACAGGCCTTTCTGTTTCGCGTCGGCCTTGATCCGGTCGGTGGTCGAGCGGAAGCTGTTGCGGCCGAGCTCGCCGAGTTCCGGAAACGGCGCGTCGAGCGGGTACTGCGTGAAATCGTGGTGATCGAAATAGCGGCCCAGGTAGGCGAGCGCCTCGTCGATCGTCAGCAGGTCGCGGATCGCCTGGTATTTGTCCTCGGCCTCGGCGGCCGTGCGGCCGACGATCGGCCCGATGCCGGGGAAGACCTTCACGTCGCTGCCTTGCCGGCCGTGCTCGATCGCGCTCTGCTTCACGCGCCGCGTGAACGCGGCCGTTTCGTCGAGCGACGGCGAATGCGTGAACACGGCATCCGCGTACTTTCCGGCGAGCCCGATGCCGGTGTCGGAGGAGCCGGCCTGGAAGATCACCGGCTGCCCCTGCGGGGACCGCTGGATGTTCAGCGGGCCCGCGACCTGGAAGAAGCGGCCGTGGTGGTCGAGCGTGTGGAGCTTGTCGCGATCGAAGAAGCGGCCGGTCGCGCGGTCGCGCACGAATGCGTCGTCGTCCCAGCTGTCCCACAGGCCCTGCACGACGTCGAGGTATTCGTCGGCGATCTCGTAGCGCAGCTCATGATCGGGATGCGCCTTGCCGAAGTTCTTCGCGGTGCCCTCGAGCGGCGTCGTCACGACGTTCCAGCCCGCGCGCCCGCCGCTGATCGCATCGAGCGACGCCAGCTGGCGGGCGACCGTGAACGGCTCGCTGTACGACGTCGAGATCGTGCCCGCGAGCCCGATCTTCTTCGTCGCGACCGCGAGCGCCGACAGCACGGTCAGCGGCTCGAAGCGGTTCAGGAAGTGCGGGATCGACTTCTCGTTGATGTAGAGGCCGTCCGCGACGAACGCGAAGGCGATGCCGGCGGCTTCCGCCTTGCGGGCGATGCCGATCGCGAAATCGAGGTTGATGCTCGCGTCCGGCGGGTTGCTCGGGTGCCGCCATGCGTTCATGTGGCTGCCTGCGCCTTGCAGCATCAGGCCGAAAGGAATCGATCGTCGGGTCGTCATGGGAGCGTCACGCATTCTGGTCAGGGGAAAGGGAGCGGTCGGCCGCGAGGGCCGCCTGCAACGGCGTGCTCGACGGCGCGCCGCCGAGCCATTCGGCCGATGCGAGCCGCGCCGCGTAGTCGGTCACCGGCGAATCGATCACGAACGCGTCGACGTCGAGCCGCCGGCTCAGCGCGTCGAGCGCGTGGTGCACGCGATCGGGGGTATCGGCCAGCACCGTCGGGCGCAGCTCGTCGATGCGGTAGTCGGACGCGCCGCTCTGCCGCGCGAATTCGGCGGCCGCCTGCGCACTGGGGAGGTTGAAGCTCTGCCCGCCCGCGAGCTGCAGCTTGAAGATCTTCAGCGGCCCGATCAGTTGCTCGGCCTCGTCGCGCGTCGGCGCGGCCACCGCGTACAGCGCGACCAGCGGCCGTGTGCCGCCCGCGCTGCGATACGCGTCGAGCGAGCGTTCGATGTTCGCGTCGTCGCCGTTGAAATGCCCCGCGTAGCAGAAGCGCCAGCCGTTGCGCGCGGCGAGCGTGCCGCTGTCCGGCGAGCCGCCGAGCAGGATGCGTTCGGGCGCCTGCGGCGGCACGGGTAGCGCGATCGCGCCGGCGAGCGGGTGATCTTCTGCCACGCCCCAGCCGAGAAACGCGTCGAGTTCCGCGAGCTGGCCCGCGAAGTCCGGCTTGCGCGCCTTGTCGTGGAACCACTGCAGTGCGCGCGTGGTCAGCGGCAACCCGCCGGGCGCCTTGCCGACGCCGAGGTCGACGCGGCCCGGCGCGAGCGCAGCCAGTACCTTGAACGTCTCGGCGACCTTGAACGGGCTGTAGTGCTGCAGCATCACGCCGCCCGAGCCGACGCGGATGCGCGACGTGTGCGCGAGCAGGTGCGCGACGACGATCTCCGGCGCGGAGCTCGCGAAGGCCTGCGTGCCATGATGCTCGGCGACCCAGAAGCGCTCGTAGCCGAGCTGTTCGGCGCGCTGCGCGAGCGTCGTGGTGAAGCGCAGCGCGTCGGCGGCGTTCGCGCCGTCGGCGATCGGACTCTTGTCCAGCAACGAAAGCGAGTAAGACATGGTGGGCGGCGTTCCTGCGTGAGCGTGAAGTAAGCGTGACGGGACGAAGGGCGGGCGTGGCGCTCAGCTCTTCGGCAGCCCGGGCGGATTCGTGCGCGACTGGTCGATCGCCTCGGACGCGAGGTTCCAGCGGTCGAGCACCTGCTGGTAGCGGCCGTTCCTGATCAACCCGTTCAGCGCGACGGTCAGCGGATCGGCGAGCCCGCTGCCGCGGCGCGTCGCGATCGCGATGTCGGCCGTGCGCGGCCAGCCGCCGCTGATTGCGCCGACGAGCCGCGTCTTGCCTTGCTGCGCGCTCTGGTACGCGAGCACCGAGTTCACGCTGAACACGGCATCGGCACGGCCCGACTGCACGGCGACGATGCGCATCGCCTGGTCGTCGTAGTACTGGATCTGCACGGGTTTCAGCCCGTGCGCGACGTTCTCGCGGTCCCACGCGAGCAGGATCTTTTCCTGGTTGGTGCCGGCGTCGGTCACGATACGCAGCCCCGCGACGTCCTTCGGCTCGCGGATCGCCTGGATCTTGCTGTCGTTGCGCACGTAGAAGCCGACCTGGTCCTTGCGGTAGGTCGAGAAATCGAACTTCTGCTTGCGTTCCTCGGTGACGGTGACGTTCGAGATCACCGCGTCGACTTTTCCGGATTCGAGCGCGAGCGGCCAGTCGGCCCACGCGAGCGCGACGATCTTCAGCTTGCGGCCGAGGCTGTCGGACACGAGCTGGCCGACGTCGGCGTCGAAGCCGATCACCGTGCGAGCGTCGGTTGCATACGAACTGATCGGCGGCAGGCTCGGTGCGATGCCGATCGTCAGCGTGCCGGGTTCGGCGAACTTGAACGACGCGGGCACCGCGCGCTCGACTGCCGCATCCGCCACGCCGCGCGGGCGCCCGCGCTGTTCGGGGCTCAAGTCGAACGTGGCGGCGGCCGCGGCCGCGGCGAACGCGGTCAGGCCAATCAACGCGGTGGCCAGCGTGCGCGCGGCACGTGAAGAAAACGGTACGGCTCGTTGCATGAAAGCGTCCTGTGGTGGCAAGCGGTAATCGGAGGAAGGCGGGGGCGCGGCGGCGGTCAGCGCGGCAGCGCCGGTTCGGGCACGGGCGCCCACAGGTCGGCCAGCGTCGACGTGCGCGACGGATCGGCGAGATCCTTGCCGAACCGCAGGTGGTAATGCACCTCGGGGGCGATCGACGAATCGAACAGCCGCGTATAGCCGGTGCGGTCGTACAGCGCCCATGCCTCGGGCTGGCGAAAACCGGTAGTCAGGTAGATGCGGCGATAGCCCTGCTGCGCGGCGCGCAGTTCGAGTGCCTCCACGATGATGCGTGCGAGGCCCTGACGGCGCAGGTCCGCGCGGGTCCAGATGCGTTTGAGCTCGGCGGTCTGCGCGTCATAGCGCTTGAACGCGCCGCCGCCGATCGTCTCGCCGTCGCGCAGCAGCAGCACGAACGCGCCTTCGGGCGGCGCGAACAGTTCGGCCGGGTAGCGCGCGAGCTCCTCGCGTGCGGACGCGTGGCTGTCGGGGCGATACGCGTTGTAACGGGTCGAATACTCGTCGATCAGTGCGTCGATCAGCGGTTGCGCGCGGACGTCGAGCGGCGTCGTGTCGATGATGCGGTCGGTCGTGGCCATGGGCATCGCGAAGGGCGCGCGATGCGGACGTTCCTGGCGGGGTGCGGGCACGCGGCCCGTCCGGTCTGTTCCGTTATCGCGACGCGGTTGTCGTGATGGCGGCGGCCGGTGCGTGTCCTGCTGGGATGCAGATGGCGGGCCGCCGCCGTTTTGAACACGTTAGCGGCGCGACCGGCAAAGGCGAACGAAGCAATTTCGATAAGGATTTCGCGGCGGACGTCAGAAGGCTCGCAGCGGGAGTGGGGTGGCGATGACGGGGTGCATGCGCATGCATCGAAGCCGATGCACGCGCCGGTGCGATGCCGACATGCGAGCGCCTATGCGGCCCGGACTTCGGCGAGCAGATCGGGGTGACGATCGAGGATCTTCAGCAGTTTCACGAGGGCAAGCGGCGGATTCGTCTTGCCTGTTTCGTAACGGGAGAACGCGTTGACGCCGCCGCCGAAAAGCTCGGCCGCCTCGCGCTGGTCGAGCTTCAGCTTCTTGCGCACCTTCGCGATGTAATTCGGGTCGACGATGGTGGCGTTCACCTGCTTGTTGAACTCGCTGATCGCTTCGCCGAGACGGGTCGCTTCGTCGAGATCCAGTACCGATTCCCCGCAGGCCGGGCAGAACTCGCCGGTGACAGCGCGGACGACGGTCGACCGGCCCTTGTAGGTATAAGGGATGTCTCGCGTGTCGCGGACGAGCTTCGCAGCACCGCATGCAGGACACTTCATTTTCATCGCTCCTTGAAAGACACGATCAGCACATCGTCGATCACCGTCAGTTTCAGGTACACGTCGCCGCGCACCGTCAACGGCCGGTAGACGTCCTGCCAGATCGTGTGGTCGGCGTACGTCGTCATGCTCTTGTGGAAGTCGAGGTCGGTCAGCGACATCACGACATCGAGCGCCTCCCGTTCCGTGAAACCCAGCTGCCGCGCGCCGAGTACCGCGCTCGCGGTCAACCGTACCTGGCCGGATTCGACCAGCGCCTTGACGAGGGTCAGCTTGCAATGAGGCCTTCTCTTTTCCATTCGCGATCTTAACCAAGTAAGTTAATTTGTCAAGTTGGTTAATGGCGAGCGCATGCCGTCCGCCATGACTGGCAGACCGCATGGAAAGGAGATGGATCCGGTTTTAGGCCGTCTGGCCGATGCTCGGCGGGGCCGACAACTCCGCCAGCTGGAACAGGCAATCGCCGCGCTGCACCTGCGCAGGCACGCGCTTGCACACCACTTCGCCGTCGCCCTTGAAGCGGTGCAGCACCGGCTCGCGCAGCGGCGTATCGGGGAAGTGCACCCATGCGGCCGGCTGCCCGGCCTTCACCTGGTCGCCGAGTTCGACGAGCGGCTCGTACAGCCCGCGCTCGTACGCATAGACGAAGTGGCGATCGCCGTCGACACGCATGAAGCGCGTGACGGTGGGCGGCGCGTCGGGCACGAGCGCGCCGCGCAGCAGGCCGATGTAACCGAGGTAGTGCAGCAGCCCGTGGCGACCGAGCCGGATCAGCGACGGGTCGGCCATGCCGGCACCGCCGAGTTCGGTCACGATCGAGATCGCGCCCTGGCGGCGCGCGGCCGAGGCCGAGTGCACGGGATTCGGCGCGTGCAGCAGCGCGTTCTGCAACCCGAACGCGACCAGCAGCCCGTTGAGCTTCGCGGCTTCGTCGGCGTCGAGCGGGTCGATCGCGAGCATGTTGCCGCCCTGGTACAGCAGCGAGCTGCCGCCCGAGTGCAGGTCGACCAGATACTGCGAGCGCGCCAGCAGGACATGCTCGATGTAGTGGGCGATCATCTGCGTCGGCGTGCCGGCCGGGTCGCCGGGGAAGCTGCGGTTCAGGTTGCCCTGGTCGAGCGGCGACACGCGCAGGCCCGCGTCCGCCGCCGGGAAATTCGCCATCGGCAGCAGGATCAGCTGCCCGCTGACCATCCCGGGCTCGATCTCGCGCATCAGTTGCGACACGATGATCTGGCCTTCGTACTCGTCGCCGTGGTTGCCGGCCATCACGAGCGCGACCGGGCCGTCGCCGTTGCGAATCGACGCGATCGGGATCGGCAGCCAGCCGTACGCCGAGCGGTGTACGGAATGCGGCAGCCGCAGGTAGCCCGCGTGCTTGCCTTGTGCGTCGAGATCGATTTCGCAGTGGATGGGATTGCGGTGTGAGGAGGAGGCGGTCATGGCGGCATCGTTCGATGAACGGAATCTGCCATCTTATCGGGAAACGACCGCTGCGCGCCGCGCCCGGCGCGAGCAGCGCCGAACGCCATCAGCCGGCAAGCGCATGGAGGCATGCGGGGGAGTTGCAAAGCCGATACGCGGAACCCGGTGCGATGTTGCAGCGGTGAACGCATGCCGGCATGCCGGCCGGCCGCATTCGGGCCTGGTGTTTCGCGCCGGCCCTTGCCGCGACGGGGCCGGCGTGCAAGGCCGGCTTACCGGCCCGATGTTTCAGCTTCGAGACGTCCTTCTTCCCACAGTGCCCAGAAACGGCTGCCGGCGCGATACGGATTCGCGCGGCGCGCGGCGTGATCGGCGATGCCCTGGCGAAACGCGCCGTACAGCGTCAGCGGCGGATTGTCGACGCATCGGGCTTCGCGTGCGGCCGGCATGCGGCTTTCGGAAACGAGCCGGCGGATCAGCGATGCGCCGTCGATCACATCCAGTTCGTCGATGGTTTCGCTGCGGCTGAGGACTTCGACGGTATTCATGTTGGGTCTCCCTGACCACCTGTTTCCCTGACAGGGAGCAATAAGAGTGCCAGGTTCGAAAAGCCCTGCGCTGCCTTGATCGTGCAGGCTTCTGCAGCCAACGTGACGGGTGGCGGGCGTCGATGTTACGGAACACGTCACGTGACACGCGAGCGCGCGACGCCACGTGCGGTCACGTAAAGCGTTTCGGAATTGAATCGCCGGGAGGCGTCGACGCGGGAGAAAGAGGACTGCGCGGCCGGGTCAGCTCGCGGTGGCCGGCGTGACCCGGCTGCTGCCGCTCGAATAGAAGCGGTAGATGCCCTTGCCGGCCGATTTCGCGTCGTACAGCGCGCTGTCGGCCTGCCGGATCAGTTCGTCGGGGGAGCCGTGCCCGTCGTCGAGTGCGATGCCGATGCTGATCCCCAGGATCACGGTCTCGCCGATCGACAGCGTGTACGGCGCCGAGATCTGCCGGATGATGCGCGCCGCGAGGAGCGAGCACGCCTGCATCGTCACGTCGTCGATCGCGACGACGAATTCGTCGCCGCCGATGCGCGCGGCCAGCTCGCCGGGCGGCAGCGTCTTGCCGAGCCGCTCGGCGACCTGCGTCAGCACGTCGTCGCCGGCCTGGTGGCCGAACCGGTCGTTGATCGCCTTGAAGCCGTCGAGGTCGAGATACATGACGGCGAGCCCGGACTCCGGCGAGTGTGGCCGGCTCGCGAGCATCCGCTTGAGTTCCGCATGCAGCTCGTGGCGGTTCGGCAGACCCGTCAGCGCATCGTGCCGCGCGAGATGCCGGATGTGCTGTTCGGTCTGGCGGCGCGCGGTGACGTCCTCGACGATGATCACCGCGTTGCCGTCCGGCACGAGATGGCGCGTCAGTTCGAGCTGGCGGCCATCGGCGAGCACCAGGTCGAGCGGCGCGGGTTCGTCGCAGGCCAGCCAGATCTCGCACTGCGCGGCGAGACGGGCGCCGCCGGGATCGATCGCGTCGTTCGCGCCGAGCGCCGCGACGACGGCGGGCAGCGGCGTTTCGAGCATGATCTGGCGCGGCGAGCCGAACAGTTGCGCGGTACGCCGGTTCGCGACGATCACGCGGCGCTCGCCGTCGATCATGCACAGGCCGTGCGGCATGTAGGTGAGCGCGGCGTCGAAGCGCGCGACGAGTTCGGCGTTGCGCTGGCGCGCGGCAATCAGCGCGACGAGCACGCGATAGTGACGCTGGACGACCGTGCGCATCGCGGCGAGGTAGATCACGAGCGGCGGCAGCAGCAGCCACGCCCCCGGCCGGTGGGCCAGCAACGCGCCGATGCCGATCGGCAGCACGCCGACCGTGACCTGCGACATCGCGAGCCGGGGTAGCGCCGAATTGCGCGACGCGATCCCGCCGAACACACCGCCCGCGACCATCACCGACAGCGTGCCGAGCTCGACGTCGACGGCCTGCACGCAGCCCATCACGCCGAGACCGAGCACGAAGCACGCGACGAGCGACACGGGCGCATAGCGCATCGCCCAGTATTCGGCGCGATCGTCGCCGCCGTCGCGTTGAACCGTGTACGCACGCGCGATCGAGAGCCGCGCGATGAGCAGGCCGACGTCGACGATCAGCCACGCGAGGCACCAGAGCTGCTGCAGCCGGATCAGCGCGACGGCCGCGACGAAGCCGCTCGCGAGCCCGGAGAGCGCCATCGGTCGGACGTCCTCGAACAGGGTAACGAGCATCGACGGGCGCAGCGCGGCCGTCACACGGTGGTTGCCGGAGGGGGGAGTGGCGAGAACGGAGTGCAGGAGAGATGCCCTGACTGCCATGGTTTTTGACCTCGACACGATGTCGCTTGATATCGCGATGGCTGGCGGCACCCGCACGGCACGTGGCGGAAGCCCGGCCAGGCCGGATGCGCACGACATTACCATGAAATACGGGCGGCGCGGGTCACCCGGCGGACCCGCGTGCCGCGTCGGCCACGAGTCGTCAACCACGCCCACGAAAGTCTTGCGCATTCGCCGGCGCCGGGGCAGCATCGACGCGAACCGAACGAGGCTCGGCGATCGACAGGAGACAGGCGCGTATCCGCCGGGCGCGGTCGACACGAACGAAACCGCCGCAAGCGGGCAGGCGATGCGACCGGATCGCCAACCGCGACCGGCTGTCGCAGCCCGGCTGAACACCGTTATAAGAAATTCAATAAGTATTTCATGCGGGAAATACTATAGGCGATATATCAAAAACAATGCCAGAATGCGCGCCGCTCCGAACGTCGCGACATCCGATCGCCGTCCGAGCCGCATCAGGAGGTTCCCCCAATGAAAAACCACGGCCTGTCACGGCGGGGTTTTCTGAAAGCCAGCGTGCTGGCGGGCGTCGCAGTGTATGTCGCGCCCCTGGGCAGCCGCGCGTTCGCGGCGCTCTTCGAAGAAAAACTCCTCACCCCCGTCAAATGGGATAGCGTCACCGGCATCCCCCAATTCCGCATCGACGGCATCGCGAAGGTCACGGGCTCGAAAGTGTTCGCCCGTGACGTGCGCGCAGCCGACATGCCGCACTGGCCGCAGCAGCAGTCTCATGCGCTGATCCTGCGCGTCACGCAGGCCGACCGCACGTACGAAGGCTTCGACCTTTCGCTGCTGGGCGACGAACTGAAACCGGACCGCGTGGTCACGGCCGACGATCTCGTGCGCGACGTCGTCGCGTTTCCGGCGTTCTACGGCGACGACATGCTGCTGCCCGCCGGCAAGACGCCCGCGTATCTCGGCCATGCGGTCGCGATCCTCATCTACCACGACTTCGCGCGCTTCCGCTTCGCGAAGAACGCGCTCAAGTTCCGCGACGACGTGATCCGCTACGGCGCGGTCACGGGCCCGCTCGAGCGCGATCCGTGGGGCACCTTCCGCTACGTGCGCGTGGGCGGCAAGACGGCCTACGACGACGATGTCTATTCGAGCCTGAAGGACGCGCCGATCTTTCCGAGCATGATGCGCAAGCACCTGCCGGTGTGGCCGGACGGCAAGGAGCACGGCAAGCTCGACGAGCAGGGCATGTTCCTGGCCGGGCAGATTGCCGACGAGCTCGACCATCCGTCGGCCGACTGGCTCGTGTTCGACCGCGAGTACAACACGCAGTCGGTCGACACCTCCGCGCTCGAACCGGACAACGCGAACTGCTGGTACGACGCCGCGACGCAGTCGCTGCACCTCGTCGTGCCGACCCAGTCGCCGCTCGAAGTGGCGGAGAACGCGGCCGCGATGGTCGCGAAGTGCCGCTTCCCGGTGAAGAAGCTGTTCGTGCATCCGTGCTACACGGTCGGCTACGGCTCGAAGGATCACTTCAACGTGCCGTTCTACGGCCTCGTCTGCGCGCTGTACGCGGACGGCCGCCCGGTGCGTTTCGCGAACGACCGCTACGAACAGTTCCAGACGTCGCTGAAGCGTCACGCGTTCAAGATGCATTACCGGATCGCCGTGGACCGCAACACCGGCCTGCTGCAGTCGTTCAAGGGCGACTTCGAGGCGAACGGCGGCGGGCGCTCGAACTTCTCGCCGTCGGTCGCGATGGTCGGCGCGACGGCCGCGCAATCGATCTACTACTTCCCGAAGAGCGACCTCGCGGCCGTGGCGATTGCATCACGCGCGATCGATGCCGGTTCCGCGCGCGGCTACGGCACGCTGCAGAGCATGGCGGCGACCGAGATGGCGGTCGACGAGATCGCCGCGCAGCTGAACATCGACCCGATCGATTTCCGCCTGCGCAACGCGCTGCGTTCGGGGATGAAGAACACGCAAGGGGCGATTCCCGCCGGCGCGCTGCGCGTCGACGAGGTGCTCGAGCGCTCGAAGCAGCATCCGCTGTGGACGCGCCGCGCCGCGCGCAAGGCCGAATACGAGGCGGCGAACCCGGGCAAGCGCTACGGCGTCGGCTTCGCGTGCGTGCAGAAGGACTTCGGCACGGGCGCGGAAGCGTCGTTCGCGAAGGTCGAATTCGACGAGAACGGCAAGGTGTCGCTGCGCCACACGGCTGCCGAGATCGGCACCGGGATGTCGACGTCGCAGGCTGTGGCCGTCGTGAAGTGGCTCGGCCGTCCGGCGACGGACGTGCAGGTCGCCGTGACCGAATGGCCGGACCTGCCGGTCGAGACCAGCGGCGATCCGTACATCATGTCGCAGGCCGACCAGGATCGCCTGAGCGCGAATCCGCGCTGGTCGCCGAGCTATGCGTCGCCGTCGAGCGCGACGAACTCCGCGTACTACTTCACGCACAGCACGCGCGAAGCCGCGCGCGCGGTGTTCCGCTACGGCCTGTGGCCGGCGGCGATGTCGATCTGGACGCGCGGCCTCGGCGGCGGCCAGGCCGCGCCGTACACGATCCGCATCGAGGACGCGCGCTGGGTCGACGGCAAGCTGACCGCCGACGGCCTCGAGCCGCTGTCGTTCGAACAGCTCGCGAAGCAGGCGCATGCGCTCGGCCTGCCGACCGGCGCCGTCGTGCACGTGTTCAACCGCTGGCAGTGGACCGACGCCGAGTTCGAGGTGGGCGGCGTGGTCGATCGTTTGCCGATCGACGGGCTGTCGCTGCGCGTCGGCGCACCGAAGACGGGCGACAACGGCCCGGTGCCCGGCACCGCCGCGCCTGCCGGCGCGACCGCGATGCGCGGCACGCTGGCGCCGACCGCGAACGGCTACCGCGTGCTGGACCGCAAGCGCGTTTTCATCCCGCCGACGAGCCGCAACAACGCGGCCGTCACGTACTACACGGCGGTCGGCACGCTGGTCGAGCTGGCCGTGCATGAAGCGACCGGCAAGGTCGAGCTGCTCACGCATCACTCGATCATGGAATGCGGCAACCAGATTTCGCCGCAGCTCGTGTCGGGTCAGTTGCAGGGCGGTCTCGCGATGGGTATCGGCCACGCGTTGCACGAATACCTGCCGCTGTATGAAGACGGCCCCGGCAACGGCACGTGGAACTTCAACCGTTACCAGCTGCCGCGCGCGTCCGACGTCGCCGTCTGGACGCAGACGGGCGACGTGCTGCCCCCGCTGTCCGAGACCGATCCGCCGAAGGGCGTTGCCGAAGTGGTGATGATCCCCGTCGTCGGCGCGATCGTGAACGGCATCGCGCACGCGATCGGCCATCGTTTCACCGACCTGCCGGTGACCCCGCAAAAGATTCAGGAGGTGCTCGCATGACGACCGCCCAAACCGCGGCTTCGGCCGCGAGCGCCAGCGCCGCTGCGACCGGCGCTTCCGCACCGGCCCAGGCTTCGGCCGTACCGGCCCCGGCTGTGCCGGCGTCGGCACCGGCACCGGCACCGGCACCGGCACCGGCCGCCGTCGAGCGTCCGCTCGTCCGGTTCCAGTCGAAACCGCTGTCGATCAACATCAACGGCAAGTCCGTCGGCCCGATGCAGGTGCCGGAAGGGCTGATGATGATCGAGTTCCTGCACGAATACGCGGGCCTCACCGGGTCGCGGCTCGGCTGCGGGCAGGGCATCTGCCACGCGTGCGTCGTGATCGTCGACAAGCCGGACGGCACGAGCGAGGAAATGCGCACCTGCATCACCGGCGCGCATTTCTTCCACGGCCGCACGATCCGCACGATCGAAGGCCACGCGAAGCGCAACGAAGCGGGCGAAGTGGTCGAGCTGTCGCCGATCCAGCAGAAGTTCCTCGAGCACTTCAGCTTCCAGTGCGGCTATTGCACGCCGGGTTTCGTCAACGCGGCGACCGTGCTGATCGAACGCCTGAAGCGCGAACCGGTTGCGAAGGCCGACGTCGAGCGCACGATCACCGAGGCGCTCGATGCGCACCTCTGCCGCTGCACGGGCTATGTCCGCTACTACGAAGCCGTCAAGGACGTGGTGCTGACGACGCCGGGACTCGTGAAGGACGCCGCATGAAACGCACATTCGCTCATCGTGTCGCGCGGGCCGCGGGCCTCCCCGTGCTCGCGGCGGCTTGCGCGCTGCTGCTCGCCGCATGCGGCGGCCACGACGCACCGGCCTCGAACGCCGCTTCCGGCGCGCCCG
>NZ_QOBB01000187.1:0-14537 GCF_024704855.1 Burkholderia sp. HAN2018
CCGCGCGCGAGCGCCTTGCCGAAGCCGCCGCGCTGGCCGGCTGCGCGGCGCTGGCGCGCGCCGGCCGTCGAATACGCGTCGAGCTTGCGCACGACGGTTTCGAAATCCTCGTACGAGTAGTGCATCAGCTTGCCGGACAGGCGCTGCGCCGCGCCATCGAACACGAGGCGCTCGTGCACGAGATCGTCCGAGAAGCGCGCGCAGCCGCGTCGGAACAGGCGCGGCACCCAGTCCGGATACCAGCCGCTGTGATGGATCCACTGGCCGCAGAAGCTGGACAGCCGGTCGACCGCATAGACCTGCGCGCTCGGTGTGCGGATCGTGTCGCGGATCGACTGCGCGAGTTCAGGCGTGACGACTTCGTCGGTATCGAGGGACAGGATCCAGTCGGTGTCGAGCGCGTCGAGCGCGCGGTTCTTCTGCGGGCCGAAGCCCGGCCAGTCGCGCTCGACGATCACGCGCGCGCCGTGCGCCTGCGCGATCGCGACGGTATCGTCGGTGCTGCCGCCGTCGATGACGACGACGTCGTCGGCGAACGACAGCGCGGCAAGGCACTGCGCAAGCCGCGCGGACGCGTTGAGGGCGATGAGGGCGACGCCGAGGGAGGGTTCAGCCATGAAATCGTCGGAAAGGCGGAGAAAACGGTGAGCGGCAGTATACCCGCGGGCCGGCCGCCGGCCGCGTCGGCCCTGCGTCGGCCATGACCGTGCCCGCCGGGGCGGTGCGGCTATAATGTTGAGCCCTTTTCGGCACCCGCCCGACAGGGGCGACCTCCCGGGCGGCCATGCCCGGGCGCCGCTTCGCGGCTCAAGAAGGATTGCCTTGGAAACCCAGAACACTCTTCGCAAACCGATGGACGGCACGGGCACCTCGCCCGTGACGGTCCTCAAGCGCCTGTGGCCGTACATCCGGCCGCTGATCGGCATCGTGGTGCTCGCCGTGATGACGATGGGCGTCGTCGCGGCCACCGAGGCCGGTATCCCGGCGCTGCTCAAGCCGCTCCTCGACCACGGCTTCGGCGCGCACGGCAGCGACCGTGCGAAATGGTACGTGCCGATCGCGGTGATCGGCCTCGCGCTCGTGCGCGGCGTGTCCCAGTACACGTCGAATTACCTGCTCAACTACGTATCGAACCGCATCCTGCTGCAACTGCGGCTCGAGATGTTCCAGCGGATGATCCATACCGGCGCGTCGTTCTTCCAGCGCGAAACCGCGAGCACGGTGATCAACGCGATCGTGTTCGAGGTCAACCAGATCCTGTCGGTGCTGACGGGCGTGATGGTCACGCTGGTGCGCGATTCGCTGACGGTGATCTTCCTGCTCGGCTACCTGTTCTACCTGAACTGGCGGCTCACGCTGATCGTCGCGGTGATCCTGCCGGGCATCGGCTGGCTCGTCAGCAAGATCAACCGCCGCCTGCGCCGCCTGAACCGCGAGCACCAGACGCTGACCAACGAGCTGTCGTACATCGTCGAGGAGACGGTCGGCGGCTACAAGGTCGTCAAGGTGCACAACGGCGAAGCGTACGAGATCGACCGCTTCACGCAGATGAGCAAGCGCCTGCGCGGCTACGCGATGCGCATGACGGTTTCCGGCGGTCTCGCCCAGCCGCTCACGCAGTTCCTCGCGTCGATCGCGCTCGCGGTCGTGATCACGATCGCGGTCGTGCAGTCGTCGAACGACCAGACGACGGTCGGCGGCTTCGTCGCGTTCGTCACGTCGATGCTGCTGGTGATCTCGCCGCTCAAGCACCTGATCGACGTCAACCAGCCGCTGCAGCGCGGAATGACGGCCGCCGAGCTGATCTTCGGGCTGATCGACGAGCCGGCCGAGCCGCAGGGCGGCGGCCGGCTGTTGCCGCATGCGCGCGGCGAGATCGAATTCCGCAACGTGTCGTTCGACTACGGCGCGACCGAGCGGCCGACGCTCGACCGCATCTCGTTCAAGGTCGCGCCGGGTGAAATGATTGCGCTCGCAGGGCCGTCCGGCAGCGGCAAGACGACGCTCGTGAACCTGCTGCCGCGCTTCTTCGACCCGACCGACGGCGCGATCCTGGTCGACGGCGTGCCGGTGGCCGACTACGACCTTCACGCGCTGCGCGGCCAGATGGCGATGGTCAGCCAGGACGTCGTGCTGTTCAACGACACGATCGCCGCGAACGTCGCGTACGGGCAGACGCCCGACCGCGCGCGCGTGCAGGCCGCGCTCGAGGCCGCGAACCTCGCCGATGCGGTCGCCGCGATGCCCGACGGGCTCGACACGCTCGTCGGCGGCAACGGGATGCGGCTGTCCGGCGGCCAGCGCCAGCGGCTCGCGATTGCGCGTGCGATCTACAAGGACGCGCCGATCCTGATTCTCGACGAAGCGACGTCGGCGCTCGACTCGGAATCGGAGCGCCACGTGCAGGCCGCGCTCGAACGGCTGATGGAAGGCCGCACGACGCTTGTGATCGCGCACCGGCTGTCGACGATCGAGCGCGCAGACCGCATCCTCGTGCTCGAGGCCGGCAAGATCGTCGAAGAGGGCAGCCACGACGAATTGCTGCGCCACGGCGGCCTCTACGCGCACCTGCACCGGATCCAGTACCAGCAGCAGGCGGCGTAACGCGCGGTTACGTAGCCGCGCGATACCGTGTGCTAGTCTTCATCGGGCAGTTCGAGTGGTTTCGTTCGACGTGACGACACGGAGGGAACGCACGATGAAGAAGATGCACGGGATGATGCTGGCCGCGGTGATCGCGGCGGGTTTCGCCGCACCGGCCGCGATGGCGCAGGACCACGACAACCACCACGATCAGGGCGGCCACGGCATGCAGCACGGCCACGGCCCGAAACACATGCCGCCCGGCCAGATGCGTCATGAGGACGACGTGCCGCCGCGCTGGGCCGACCAGCCGCGCCGCGAGTGGCACAAGGGCGACCGGCTTCCCCCCGAGTTCCGCGATCGCCAGTACGTGATCGACGACTGGCGCGGCTATCACCTGAGCCCGCCGCCGCGCGGCTATCAATGGGTCGGCGTCGGCGGGGATCACCTGCTGGTGCAGATCGGTTCCGGCATCGTGCTGCGGATCGGCGGCTGACCTTGCCGATCGTCCGGCGCGTATCGCGATGCCGCGATGCGCGCCGGGCAGCCGCGTCACTTTGCCGCTGCGTGGCGGAACCAGCGGCGCTCGATTCTCGACATCACCCAGCACACGCCCAGCGCACACACGGTGCCGAGCGTCACTTCACCGAGCCGCATCAGCGGAACGTCCCACAGCGGGCCGTTGCCCGGAAACAGCAGCACGATCGTCGCGGTTACGCCGCCGAGCCGTGCCGCGCTGCCGACGTTCAGACACCAGCAGCACACGATCACGACCGCGACGGTAATCGCATACGCGACGAGGCGGTCGCCGCCGAGTGCCGCGCCGGCGAAGCCGAGCACGCCGCCGACCATCGCGCCGATGAACTGGTCGCGCGACAGCGACATCGTGTCCGAGTAGTTGTGCTGCGTGACGGCGATCGCGGTGATCGCCGCCCACACGGCCTGCTCGGTATGCATCGCGCGGCCGATCACGTAGGCGAGGCATGCGCTGCACACGGCCTGCAGCGCCATCAGTCCGCCTTGCGCGAGCCGTTCGCTGAATGACAGCCCCTTGAACAGATCGAAGATCGACTGCTGGATCTGCTGGCGGGCTTCGTTGAGTGTCCTGATCGTATCCATCATGCGTTGACCTGGAAGCGGGTAGCGGCGGCGCGCGGGCGTCAGTGCGCCTGTTCGGGCGACGCGGCGGCCGGTTCGTCGGCTGCCGCGTCGCCGTTCTCGACGCGCGTTTCGGGCATCACGAGCCAGACCAGCAGCACGGCCAGCGCACCGGCGCCCGCGAGCCCGAAGAAGCTGACGGCATTCCCGAAATGATCGGCGACGTAGCCGGCAGCCGCGGTGCTGAGCGTCGCGCCGATCCCGGCCGCGAGCCCGAACAGCCCGATGCACAGGTTGTAGCGGCCCTTGCCGCCCGCGACGTCGGCCGCGATCAGCGGCAGCATCACGCCGAACACGGCGGCGCTGATGCCGTCGAGCATCTGCACCGGCACCAGCAGGTACGGGCTGCTCACGCCCGCGAACAACAGCGCGCGCACCGGCAGCGCGGAGAAGCCGAGCAGCAGGATCGGCCGGCGCCCCCAGCGCTGCGCGGAGCGGCCGACCCACGGCGACAGCATCGCGACGATCGCCTGCGGCACGATGATGCACGCGGCGATCACGAGCTGCACGTTCTCGCCCATCCCGGCCGTGACCTCACCGGCCGCGAGGTTCAGCATCGCCGCGTTCGACAGGTGGAACAGCACGACGCACGCCGCGAAGATCAGCATCCGGCGGTCGCGCAGCAGTTCGAGCAGTGTCTCGCGTTCGCCGGCTTCGTCGCGGTCGCCGTGGTCGTCGGGCTTCGACGATTGCGGGATCACTTCGTGGGTCGGCTGGATCATCGCGAGTGCGAACAGCGCGGGCAGCGCCAGCACGGCGGTCAGCCAGAACACCGCACGCGCGGAGAAGTATTCGCCGGTGAGCCCCATCAGGCCCGCCGCGACCGCGCTGCCGATCGATGCCCAGCGCGCATTGCGGCCGAGCCGGTCGCCGAGGTCGGCGCGGCCGACGAGCGAGAACGAGATCGCGGCCATCGCCGGCACGAGCATGCAGCTCGCGAAACCGTGGAACACCTCGGCGGCGATCACCGGCACGATCGTCGGGCTCGACGCGAGCAGCACCGCGGACAGGATGATGGCCGCGATCGCCCACGCGGCCGCGCCTTTCTTGTTCTTCAGCGCATCGACGGCCGCGCCGCCCGGCACCTGGCTGACCATCGCGCTGATCGTGCCGATCGACAGCACCATGCCGATCTCGCCCTGCGTCCACTTGTGCGACGCGAGGTAGGACGCGATGAACGGACCGAACCCTGTTTGAACGTTTGCAACGAAGAAGTTGAGCCAGTCGAGGGACCGGAGACTGCGTACGCTGACGGAATGCTTGATCGTCATCGGGTCGCACTCGCAGACGAAGCCGGTGCCGGGGCAACGGGCGGGTAGACCGCGACGATCGGCTTGTCGGCCGCGTAGGGCGGCGACGCCTTGATCTGTGCGTCGTTCAGGTCGAGCTGCGGACGCAGTGCCTTGTCGCGCGTGACGAAGCGCAGCGCGCCCCAGCTCGCGGCGATCGAACGGCGGTCGGTATTGACGAGCCCGCCGAGGTCGAGCACGACAGCCTGCGGCTGCGACGCGCGGTCGATCAGCACGTCGACGATGCGGCCGATCTTCGTGCCGTTCGGGCGCTCGACGTCGCTGTCGAGCAATGGCAGGCGCGTCGCGGGCGAGGCCGCGGCCGAACCTGACAGCGGCACGGCCTTGGGCCGCGCGGCCGGCGGCAGGTCGCCCGACGGCACGTCGAGCACGATCGGCTCCTGTTTGCCGCCCGGCGTGAAGCGGAACACGTTCCACGGGAAGATGACCTTGCGGTCGCCGACGCCCATGAAGCCCTGCAGGTTGACGACCATCTCGCGCGGCTTGCCGCTCGCGTCGGTCACCATGTCGACCGCGCGGCCGATCACCTTGCCGTTGCGGCGCGCGACTTCGCTGTCGAGCAGCGCATGGATCTGCGTGCGGTCGAGCGGGCGCGTCGCGACGATCGGCGCGGGCGGAGGCGGCGGCGGAGTCGGCGATTCGGGGCGCTGCACGGGCTTCGGCCGCGTGACTTCGCGGTGCGGCTTTTTCGGCGCTTCCGGCCCTTCCGGCTGCGTCGGCGCCGGCACGGGCGGCATCGTCAGCGGTTCGCCGGCGGTTTCCTGGACGGGCTCGACGAGCGCCTCGCTGATCGGCGCGGGCGGATTCTGGACCGGCAGCAGCCCGCAGCCGGACAGCAGCGCGGCGGCGGCGAGAATCAGGAAGACCGTCGAGGACGGCAACGACTTGCGGGATGCGGGAAACGGAAGTCCGCCGCTCATTGACACTCACTCCATGGGTCGGGGGCGGCCCGAGGGCACGCGGCTGGCGATGGATGGCGGGTGCGGGCGGCGCACCACGCGAGGGGAGATTTTAACGTGTCTTCCTTTCAGGGCCGATTTCGACGGCTTGCTGGAGGCGGACTGTCGGGAAAAGGTAGGGATCGGCGGCGGTCGCGTCGCCGTGGGGCGACGGGGAGGCGACCGGTCGAGGGGCCGTGCGCATGGGTGCCGGCCCGGCCTGCCGCCGTCATGGCGGGCAGGCGCGGGCGCTGCATGAAAGCAGGGGGAAACCGGGCGTCAGGCTTCCGGGTACCACGCGTCGGAGAATTCGCTGACCTGCACGTCGGTCAGTTCCGGACGGGCGGCGAGCCAACCGCGCACGAGTTCGCGATCGGCGTCGGTCGTCGTGCCGCGCGGTGCGCCGGAGATCACGTACGCGCCGATGCCTTCGTCCGCCGACGCGACGGTCAGCAGACCGTTCGCTTCGACGAAGTCGATGAACGCGTCGATCAGTTGGCCGCGTTCGAGGTCGGTCAGTTCGTTGCGGTAGTGCGCGGTTGCGTTGAACGCGAGTTCCTGGAATTCGCCGATGTGGAGTTTCTTGCGCTGGCGGCGGTTGTGGCCTTGGCTCATGGTGTGTGGTGAGTGAATGAGAGGGGAATGGATCGTGCGGCCGGAGGCGGCAGCGAAAGGATGACGCATGGCGCCGTCTCGATCGCGTGTCATCGCGGAGGCGATCGTGAAACCATTCGTGAACATTGACGCGATGGGCGTTTCGTGATGCGGCTTGGCCCGGCGGCTCATCGCGCGCATGACCGAATGATACAGGGACGGCGGACTGCCTCGGCTTTGCTATGGTCGGCGGCTACTCGAACGACAACGAGGGTCGCATGTCGGACGATCGCAATGCGTTCATTGGACGTATCGATCTCGAGGCGGGCGGCCTGTTTTTCCGGTGTTCTGAAATGCCGACCGATACGTGGGAAAAGCCGGCCGCATTCACGCGCGAAGAACTGGGTCGCCCGTTGTTCGGCGGCGAACAGAAGATCGCTCCGTCGTCACGCCTCGAAGAGGATCTGTATGTGACCGGAATCGACGCAATCGAATTTATCGACAAGTGGGCCGAAACGTTTGGCGTGCCGGCCGGCGATTTTCCCTGCGGCCGCTATTTCGGCCCGGAGGAACAGGATAGGGTGACGACGTTTCTCGCGATGTTTTCCGAGCGTTATCGCAAACCACCGCGCGTGTCGTTGACGCTCGGCATGCTGGAGGAAGCGATGCGGCTCGGCCGTTGGGACAGCAATGCGATCGAGCCGGCCGCAACGCTAACCGCTCACACGAAATAACCGAACTCGAACGGCCGTTACATCAGCACGATGTCGTATTGCTCCTGGCTCAAATTCGACTCCACCTGCAGCGACACCGGCTTGCCGATGAAGTCGATCAGCATCGCGAGATGTTGCGATTCCTCATCGAGGAACAGGTCGATCACCTGCTGCGCGGCGATCACGCGGAATTCGCGCGGGTTGAATTGCCGCGACTCACGCAGGATCTCGCGCAGGATGTCGTAGCACACGGTACGCGACGTTTTCACTTGGCCCTTGCCCTGGCAGGTCGGGCACGGTTCGCACAGCACGTGCGCGAGCGATTCGCGGGTGCGCTTGCGCGTCATCTCGACGAGCCCGAGCTGCGAGAAGCCGTTGACCGTCACGCGCGTGCGGTCGCGCGACAGCGCCTTCTTCAGCTCGGACAGCACCGCGTCGCGATGCTCGGCGTTCTCCATGTCGATGAAGTCGATGATGATGATCCCGCCGAGGTTGCGCAGCCGCAGCTGCCGCGCGATCGTGTGCGCGGCCTCGAGGTTGGTCTTGAAGATCGTGTCGTCGAAGTTGCGCGCACCGACGTAACCGCCCGTGTTCACGTCGATCGTCGTCATCGCCTCGGTCTGGTCGATCATCAGGTAGCCGCCCGACTTCAGGTCGACACGGCGCGACAGTGCGCGCTGGATCTCCGTCTCGATGTTGTACAGGTCGAACAGCGGCCGTTCGCCCGTGTAGTGGTGCAGCTTCGGGCTCACGGCCGGCGTGAACTCGGCCGCGAATTCGGACAGGCGCTGGTAGGTCTCGCGCGAATCGACCTGGATGCGCGTCGTGTCGTCGTTCGCGAAATCGCGCAGCACGCGCTGCGCGAGATCGAGATCCTGGTACAGCAGGCTCGTCGCCGGCAGCCGCTGCGCCTGCCCGACGATCGTCGCCCACGTCTTGCGCAGGTACGTGACGTCGCCGGCGAGTTCGTCGGAGGTCGCATCCTCGGCGATCGTGCGCACGATGTAGCCGCCTTTCTCGTCCGGCGGGATCACGGCGGTCAGCCGCGCACGCACGGCCTCGCGCTCGGCCTCGCTCTCGATCTTCTGCGAGATGCCGATATGCGGCTCCTGCGGCAGGTAGACGAGCGTGCGGCCCGCGATGCTGACCTGCGTCGACAGCCGGGCGCCTTTCGTGCCGATCGGATCCTTGATCACCTGGACCATCAGCGTCTGGCCCTCGAACACGGTCTTTTCGATCGGCTGGTGCGGCGTGCCCGACTGCGGCTCGCCCGCGAGGCGCGGATGCCAGATGTCGGCGACGTGCAGGAACGCCGCGCGCTCGAGGCCGATGTCGATGAATGCCGACTGCATGCCGGGCAGCACGCGCACGACCTTGCCGAGATAGATATTGCCGACCCGCCCGCGCGACAGCGTGCGCTCGACGTGAAGCTCCTGCACCGCGCCTTGCTGGACGAGTGCGACCCGCGTTTCCTGCGGCGTGAGGTTGATCAGGATTTCTTCGTTCATGGTGGGATTCAGAAGGCGACACGCGCGGCGCGCAACAGCGCCGCGGTTTCAAAAAGGGGCAGACCCATGATACCTGAATGGGAACCGTCGATTCGCTCGATGAACTCGGCGGCGCGCCCCTGGATCGCGTACGCGCCGGCCTTGCCGAACGGCTCGCCCGATTCGACGTAGCGTGCATACGCATCGCGCGACGCGGCCGCGAAGCGCACCGACGAGCGCGACAGCGCGGGCGGCAGCAGTTGGCCGTCGGCATCGATCACGGCGACGGCCGTCAGCACTTCGTGTTCGCGGCCCGCGAGGCGGGTGAGCATCGCGAGCGCGTCGTCGGCGTCGGCCGGCTTGCCGAGGATCGCGCCGTCGATCGTGACGGTCGTATCGGCGACCAGCACCGGCGAAGCCGGCTTGCCGCTCGCGACGAGGCGCGCACGCGCGGCCTCGGCCTTGGCGACGGTCACGCGCCGGACGTAGGCATCGGCGGTTTCGCCGGGCAGTTCGGCCTCGAGCGCCTCGGCGTCCTCGTCGGGGCGCGGCAGCAGCAGCTCGAAGCGTACGCCGATCTGCTGCAGCAGCTCCTGGCGGCGCGGGCTTTGTGAAGCGAGGTAAAGGGTGGGGAAAAGTGCGGGGGACGTGCTGGACGGCATGGTGTCGTTATCTCGGTGAGCGCGCGAGGCGCGCGTCTCGAGGACGACACGTCATGCGCGGTGGTAGGGGTGATTCTGCGTGATGCTCCACGCCCGGTAAAGCTGTTCGGCGAGCAGCACGCGCACCATCCCGTGCGGCAGCGTCATGCTCGAGATGCGCAGCAGCACGTCGGCACGTGCTTTCAGTTCCGGATCGAGCCCGTCGGCACCGCCGATCACGAACGCGACGTCGCGGCCGTCCTGCTGCCAGCCGGGCAGCGCCTGCGCGAGCTGCATCGTGGTCCAGTCGCGGCCGCGCTCGTCGAGCGCGACGAGGCGCGCGCCCTTCGGCAACGCGGCCTCGATCTTCTGCCGCTCGGCCGCCATCACGCTCTCGGCGCTGCGGCCGCCCGAACGCAGTTCGGGCTTGATCTCGCGCAACTCGATGCGCAGTTCCGGCGGCATCCGCTTCGTGTATTCGTCGAAGCCGGACGCGATCCAGCCCGGCATCTTGTGGCCGACCGCAAGAATGAAAAGCTTCATCGGGAGACGCGTAACGACTCGGGGCTCAACGGCGGCGGGCGGCCGTCTTGCGCGCCGGGCGTGCGGGCGCGGCTTCTTCCTCGTCCTCGTCGCCTTCGCTGGCCGTGGCGAAGCCGTTCCCCTTGCCGCCGCCGAGCTTCATCCGCACGGGCTTGTCGCCCCAGATTTCCTCGAGGTTGTAGTACTGGCGCAGGGCCGGCTGCAGGATGTGCACGACCGCGTCGCCGCAGTCGACGAGCACCCATTCGCCGGTGTCTTCGCCTTCGGAGCTGACGATGTCGCCGCCGGCTTCCTTGACCTTGTCACGCACGCTCGACGCGAGGGCCTTGGTCTGGCGGTTGGAGGTGCCCGAAGCGACGACCACGCGGTCGAACAGTTCGGTCAGGTGGCTGGTGTTGAACACCTTGATGTCTTGCGCCTTGACGTCTTCGAGGGCGTCGACGATCACGCGCTGCAGTTTGCGAATATCCATGGATTCAGGAATGGTAGAGGCGATGTTGAAGAATATAGGCCCATACGGCGGCCGGCACATGCTCGGCCGATGCGTCGGGCATTTGCGCATGGCGCGCGATGCATTCGCGCAGGTGTGCGCGGATGTCGGTCGCGGCGATGTCGAACGAAAGGGTCGTATCGATCAGCAGGTGCCCGCCCGGTGTGGCCTTCAGCACGTCGGCGCCGGCCTGCCGCGCGGCGATTTCCCGCGCGACGTCCGGCGGCGCCGCGCCGAGATCGAAGCCCGGGCGCGTCGACACGCAGATGTGCGCGTAGTCGAACAGCGTGCGCCAGTCGCGCCACGTGTCGAGGCGCACGAGCTGGTCGGCGCCGATCAGCAGCGACAGCGACGCGTCCGGGCCGATCCGCGCGCGCCAGCGCGCGAGCGTCTCGACCGTGTAGGTCGGGCCGGCGTGCTCGATCTCGTCGGTGGCGACGGTCACGGTCACGCCCGGCAGGGACAGCGAGCCGGCGGCCGCGCGGGTCATCGCGAGCCGATGCTCGGCGGCCGACACGTCGCGCTTCTGGTACGGCTGCCCGGCGGGCAGCAGCACGAGTTCGGTCAGGCCGAGCAGCCCGGCGAACCGGCGCGCGAGCGCGAGATGGCCGTCGTGGATCGGGTCGAAAGTGCCGCCCAGCAGGCCGATACGACGCGGCAGCGGGGCGGGGCGGGCGATGGTGTCCAGAAAAACGTGTCCTGTTCTTGGGGCGGCGGGGCGCGGCGGGCTCAGACCCAGTCGCGCGGCACGAGGAACTCGCTCAGGCGCGCTTCCGGCGAGCCCGGCTCGGGCTGCCAGTTGTAGCGCCAGTTCGCGACCGGCGGCATCGACATCAGGATCGATTCGGTCCGGCCGCCGCTTTGCAGGCCGAACAGCGTGCCGCGGTCGAACACGAGATTGAATTCGACGTAGCGGCCGCGCCGGTAAGCCTGGAAGTCGCGCTCGCGCTCGCCGTACGGCAGCGCGGCACGACGCTCGACGATCGGCAGGTACGCGTTCAGGAACGCGTCGCCGACGCCTTGCATCATCTCAAACGAGCGTTCGAATCCGGGCTCGGAGAAATCGTCGAAGAAGATCCCGCCGACGCCGCGCGTCTCGTTGCGGTGCTTCAGGAAGAAATACTCGTCGCACCACGTCTTGAAACGCGGATAAAGCTCGGCGCCGAACGGATCGAGCGCGTCCTTGCAGGTCTGGTGGAAATGCCGCGCGTCGTCCTCGAACGGATAAACCGGTGTCAGATCCATTCCGCCGCCGAACCAGAAGACCGGCGCCTCGCCGGGTTTCGTCGCGATCAGCATCCGCACGTTCATGTGCACGGTCGGGCAGTACGGATTGCGCGGGTGCAGCACCAGCGACACGCCGAGCGCCTCGAAGCCGCGGCCGGCCAGCTGCGGACGCGCGGCGCTCGCCGACGGCGGCAGCGCGTCGCCCGCGACGTCGGAAAAACCGATCCCCGCGCGCTCGAACACGCGGCCGCCTTCGAGAATCCGCGTGCAGCCGCCGCCGCGCAGGCGCTCTTGCGGCCCGCGCTGCCACGCATCGGTCGCGAGCGGCGTGCCGTCGAGCGCACCGAGCGCGTCGGCGATGCGTGTCTGCAGGCCCTGGAGGTACGTGCGCACGCGCGTCACGTCGTAGGTCGAATCGGTCATGTCTGGACTGGGTGCCCCCGTGCGAAGCGGGGGCCGTAAAAAAGGCATCTGCCGGGCATTCTATCGAACCCCGGCAGAGGACCCGCCGCCGCGCGAGGGCGGGGCGGCGGTTGCAACGTTACGCGCTCTTGCGGTTGAGCGCGCGGAAGCCGATGTCGCGGCGGTACTGCATGCCTTCGAAATTGATCTGGTTGATCGTGTCGTACGCATGCTGCTGCGCTTCGCGCACCGAATCGGCGAGGCCGACCACGCACAGCACGCGGCCGCCGGACGTCGTCAGCTTGTCGCCGTCGAGCGTCGTGCCCGCATGGAACGTGACTGCCTGTTCGGTCTCGGCCGGGATCCCGTTGATGCGGTCGCCCTTGCGCGGCGCGTCCGGATAACCGTGCGCGGCCAGCACGACGCCGAGCGCGGTGCGGCGGTCCCAGTCGAGCTCGACCGTGTCGAGCGTGCCCGCGATCGCCTGCTCGACGACCTTCGAGAAATCGCTCTTCAGGCGCGCCATGATCGGCTGCGTTTCCGGGTCGCCCATCCGGCAGTTGAACTCGAGCGTGCGCGGATTGCCTTCCTTGTCGATCATCAGGCCCGCATACAGGAAGCCCGTGAAGCGGATGCCGTCCTTCTCCATCCCGCGCACGGTCGGCATGATGATCTCGCGCATCACGCGTGCGTGCATCTGCGGCGTGACGATCGGCGCGGGCGAATACGCGCCCATGCCGCCGGTGTTCGGGCCGCGATCCTCGTCGAGCAGGCGCTTGTGGTCCTGGCTCGAAGCCAGCGCCAGCGCGTGCTTGCCGTCGACCATCACGATGAAGCTGGCTTCCTCGCCGTCGAGGAATTCCTCGATCACGACGCGCGCGCCGGCGTCGCCCAGCTTGTTGCCCGACAGCATCATGTCGACGGCCTGATGCGCTTCTTCCAGCGTCATCGCGACGACGACACCCTTGCCGGCCGCGAGGCCGTCGGCCTTCACGACGATCGGCGCACCCTTCGCGTCGATGTACGCGTGCGCGGCGGCGACGTCGGAGAACGTTTCGTACTCGGCGGTCGGGATGCCGTGGCGCTTCATGAACGCCTTCGCGAAATCCTTCGAGCTTTCGAGCTGCGCGGCTTCGCGGGTCGGGCCGAAGACCTTCAGGCCGCGTGCGCGGAACAGGTTGACGATACCGGCCGCGAGCGGCGCTTCCGGCCCGACGAGCGTGAACGCGACGCCTTCGCTTTCCGCGAAATCGGCGAGTTCGTCGAGCGCCGTGATGTCGACGTTCTTCAGACGCTCGTCCTGTGCCGTGCCGCCATTGCCGGGCGCGACGTAGACCATCTGGACGCGCGGCGACTGCGCGAGCTTCCACGCCAGCGCATGTTCGCGGCCGCCGGAACCGACGACGAGTAGTTTCATGGGATTCCCCGCAGACTAGAAAACAGGGCGGCCGGCACGCTCAGGCGCGCCGGCCGCGGATTCGATCGGGCCGCCGCCGCAACGCGTGCGCGGCGGCCGGCATCTCATTCCTCGACGATGACGGCGTTCGTATACACGTCCTGCACGTCGTCGAGGTTCTCGAGGGCGTCCAGGAGCTTCTGCATCTTCGCTGCGTCGTCGCCGGTGAATTCGACTTCGTTCTGCGGCTTCATCGTCACTTCGGCGAGCTCGGCCTTGAAGCCGCCGGCTTCGAGCGCGTCCTTCACCGCCGAGAATGCCTGCCAGTCGCACAGCACTTCGATCGAGCCGTCGTCGTTCGTGTTCACGTCGTTCGCGCCGGCTTCGAGCGCGGCTTCCATCAGCGCGTCTTCCGACGTGCCGGGGGCGAACAGGAACTGGCCGACGTGATCGAACATGAACGCGACCGAGCCGTCGGTGCCCATGTTGCCGCCGAACTTCGAGAACGCGTGGCGGACTTCCGCGACCGTGCGGGTGCGGTTGTCGGTCAGCGTGTCGACGATGATCGCCGCGCCGCTGATGCCGTAGCCTTCGTAACGGATTTCCTCGTAGTTCGCGCCGTCCGCGCCGCCGACGCCGCGATCGATCGCGCGCTTGACGTTGTCCTTCGGCATGTTCGCGTCGGCCGCCTTGTCGACCGCCAGACGCAGGCGCGGGTTCGAGTTGACGTCGCCGCCGCCGAGGCGCGCCGCGACCTGGATTTCCTTGATCAGGCGGGTCCAGATCTTGCCGCGCTTCGCGTCGGCCGCTGCCTTCTTATGCTTGATGTTGGCCCATTTCGAATGACCAGCCATACCTTTCTCCGTGCCCGGGCGCGCAGCGCGGGCGATTGTTTCAATGTGTCGTTGAGTCGGCGGCCGTGTCGGCGGGCATGAAGCCGCGGGGCCGCGCGTGTCGAGTGGATCGAGATTTTATCACGCGGCGACCGCCGGATCGGGGCCGCCGCGCATGGCCGAACGGCCGGGTGGGCCGCCGCGAGCCGGGCCGCGCGCCGC
>NZ_QOBB01000188.1:0-14379 GCF_024704855.1 Burkholderia sp. HAN2018
GCTGCCGCGTGCGGTGCGGCGCCCGCGGTGCGCGTGCCGGTGCCGGCCGGGCGTTCGATCAGCGGCGCGAGCGCCGGCGCCATCGACTTCAGCAACTGCACGGCCATCGCGCTCGTGAAGTCGTAGCGTGCCGCGTACGGTTCGTGCGCGGTCGCCGTCAGGACCCCGAAGAACCGGTCGCCGAGCACGAACACGAACGTGCCGCTACGGTTCACCTTGCGCGACTCGATCAGCCGCGCGCCGCGCGCGTAGACGTTGAAGCGCTGGTCGCCCGTCCCGGTCTTGCCGTACACGTCGAGCGTCTTGCCGTCGGGCAGCGTGAAGCCGCCCGCGAGGCGGCGCGCGGTGCCGTTGAGCACGACGTCGCGCAGCAGCGTGTGCGCGACGTTGACGATCTCGGGCGACAGCACCGGTTGCGGCTGCGCGGCCGCGCGCACGAAGCGCGTTTCGTACGGCGTGCCCTTCGCGAAGTCGAGCCGTGTGATCGTCTCGGTCGGCGCTTTCTGGCCGCCGTTCGCGATCAGGCCGATCAGTTTCGCGAGCGCGTCGGGCTGGTCGCCCGATGCGCCGATCGCGGCCGCGTACGACGGCGTGACTTCCGCGAACGGGTAGCCGAGTGCCCGCCACGACTTCGTGATCTCCGCGTACGCGCGCAGTTCGACCATGCGACGGATGCGGCGGTCCTGGGTCGCGTGGTAGCGCGTCTTGTACAGCCACGAGTACGTGTAGAAACGCGCGTCGCGGCTGTCGCGCTGGACATCGGCAAGCGGCGCCGCCGGGTGGGCGCGCAGGTAGTTGAGCGTCCACAGCGCGAGCGGATGCACGCTCGCGATATAACCGCGATCGTTGAGGTTGAAGCGGTCGATCGCGTACTTCGCGTAGAGCCTGGCGAGATCGTCGTCGGACAGCGTCGCGGCCGGCGTGCCCTTCAGTTGCGCGCGCATCTGCGCGTCGAACCACGCGAGCGATTCGTTCGGCGCGACGCTGCGCAGCACCGTCGCGATCTTCGGCGGCGATTTGCGCACGTCCTTCAGCATCAGCGCGAGCGCGTCGTCGGGCGCCTTGCCCGCATAGCGCGTGTAGTAGCGCTTCACGTAGACCTGGCTTTCGCCGTCGACGAACTGCTGCAGGTAATGCCGGCGCTGTTCGGGGTCGCCGAGCCACGACGACGACGGGCCGGCCGCCTGCAGCGTCTCGTAGTGGACGATGTCGCGCATCAGCCGCACGAACACGAGGTTGACCGAGTGCTCGAAGGCCGCGTGCAGCGTCAGGATGCGGCCGTTGTCCGACTTTTCGAAGTTCGAGAACACTTGTGCGCCGCCGCCCGTGTAGAACACGTCGGGGCTCGCCGAATACTTGCGTTCGACGGCCGCGTCGAGCATCGCCTGCAGCGAGCGGTCGCGCGTATGCGACAGGTAGTCGAGCGCCCAGTGCGACAGCCCGTCGATCGGGTCGGGCTTCACGCGGGCCAGCTCCGCGTTCGACAGGTTCGCGTAGCGCGCATGCAGGTCGGACACGATCTGCAGGTAGGTGATCAGCGTGCGCAGCTTCGCGGTCGAGCCGAGGTTGATGCGGCCGCCGCGATTGACGTCGAACGGCTCGTTCACGCTGTCAGTCTGCACGCGCAGCAGGTTCGCGCCGTTGCGGTGTTCGTACAGCGTGAAGCTGTACGTGAGGTGCGACGGGTCGTCCTTCGGTGCGAGCATCTCGAAACCGTACAGGCCGGCCGCCTGCGCGCCGTCGCGCGTCGACGCCCGTGCGAGCCGTTCGGCGACGGCCTGCTGCACGCCGTTGTCGAGCGTGCTGGTCGCCTGCAGGTCGAACTGGTCGAGCTGGTACAGGTCGCTGATGCCGAGCGCCGACAGCAGCGACGCGCGCGCGGACGTCACGGCCTTGCGCGACACGAACGACTGCACGTGCACGGCGGCCGGCGGCGCGCTGCGTTCGATCTGCGCGGCAAGCGCGGCGTCGCGCAGCGCCGGCGAGATCACGCCGCCGTTCGACAGCAGCCTCAGGTAGCTGTCGGTCAGCCGTTCCAGTGCCGGATAGCCGCGATTGAGGAAGTACGACGGCGCGCGCTGCGCGATGATCAGCGACAGCACCTCGCGGAACGCCTTGCCTTGTTCGTCGACGTTGTCGCCCGTCGTCGGCGCGGACAGGATGCGGTTCACGTCGTTGAAGTCGCGGCCGTACCACGCGGCGAGGCCGTCGCCGATGCCGGTGATCTCGCCGATGTGCGGCCGCGCGGCGAGCGGGACGGAATTCAGGTAGCGCACGACGATGGTGCGGCGCGCGAGCATCGTCTGCGGGCCGTTCAGGTAGGCACGCACCGACGCCGACGCGATCTGCCGCAGCTTCTCGGGCGGCGTCGCGGTGCGGCCCTCGGGCGAATGGCGGAACTTCTCGATCTGCGTTGCGAGCGTGCTGCCGCCCGGGCGCGCCTGGTGGCGGTTGACGACGTGCAGCGCCTGGTCGGCGAGCGCGCGGCTGAAGCGCCCCCAGTCGATCGCCGGGTTGCGGTTCGGCTCGTTCGCGTCGAGCAGGTAGCGATCCTCGATGAACAGCAGCGAATCGACGATCACGCGCGGCACCCTGTCGAAGTCGGCATAGACGCGCTGCGGGAACACGGTCGCGAACAGCGGCGCGCCGGTCGAGTCGAACAGCGTCAGGCCCGCCTGGTCCTTCTCCTCGAACGGGAGGAACAGCCCGCGATCGCCGATCGACAGCATCCGCTGCGAATCGCGCGCCTGCTTGCCGACGACGAAGCCGCGCGCGAGCAGCCGTTCCTGGAACGCCGGAATCATCGCGTAGCCGAGGCGCTGGTCGTACGGGCCGTTCGCGGGGAAGCGGATGCGATCGCTCGGGCCCGCCTCGAGCGTGTAGCCGACGTCGCGGGTGAGATCGGACAGGTAGTGCGCCTGCAGCCGGGACGTTTCGATCTCGCTCTGCACGAGCCGCGCGACGATCGCCACCGCGATCAGCAGCGCGGCGAGCAGGGACCACTTGACCCACGTCCAGACCGATGCGGGACCGGTCACGCGCGGCAGGATACGATTCAGCGGCCGATTCATGGCGGCGTCTCCCTGAAGGCGCGGGCTCCGGCCGCACCCCATTAAGGATTAGTGTAGTCCTCCGCAGCGGGCTGCCAAGGGCGTCGACTACCGAGATGCGTCGACGCAACGTGCATGCCTGTGATGCGCGGCAACGGGCGCCGCGCCGAGATGGTGCGCGCCGCTGCGGCTTGAACGTTTGCGCGTTGCGCGCGGCGGCGTCCGCGTGGCAGGGGCGGCGGCGGGCAGGCCCGCGCGGCCGGGCCGACGGACGATGCACGGATTTCGTGCGCTGCGGCATCGTTCCAATTCGGGCCGGAACCCGTTCGTGAAAGGGGGCGTCGCACGGCGACGCTACGGGTTTCCGCGATAGCCGCGCGCGCCGGCGGCGGGTACGATCGCCGGATGTGCGGCGCATGTCCGCTTCCGCCCGGAGTCCCATGGCGATCCATCCCGTCGCACTCGTGTGCACGGCCATCCTCGGGCTGCTGCTGTTCGGGCTCGGGTTCGTCGTGTCCGTCACGCGCTTTCGATGCACCATCGGGTCCGGGTGTGCGTCCGACCCGACGAACGGGTTGCACAAGATCGTGCGCGCGCACGGCAACACGGCCGAATACGCGCCGTTCCTCGCGGTGCTGTTTCTCTATTTCGGCGCCCACGATCCGTCTCGCGCGATCCTCGCGCTGATCGTCGCGGCAACCGCGTTCCGCTGCCTGCTGGTCATCGGATTGCTCGCGTGGCCGACGATGGCCAACCCGAATCCCGTGCGTTTCATCGGCGCGCTCGGCACGTATCTGTGCGGGGCCGCGCTGTGCGTCGCGCTGATCGTCTGAACGGCGGCGCTACCGCCACATCAGCGTCGCGCGATCGTGCCGGCGCACGGCTTCGACGAAGCAGTGGATCAGGTAGTCGCAGGCAATCGTGTTCAGCGCATCGCGGCGCGTGAGCACGCCGACCGACACGGCCGGAATCGTTTCCTCCACACCGATCGCGACCATCCGCTCGCGAATCCAGTCGATTTCCATGAAGCGCCTCGGCACGCACGACACGGTGTCGGTGTGCACCGACAGCGAAAAACGCCGCGCTGAACGACGTGCATTCGACGATCGGCTGCGGCGCATCGGGCGCCGATTCGACGGGGCACGCGGCGGTTGCCGCGATCAACGGCCCCGGCGCGTCCGCGAACGACCGCCAGTTCGAGGCGCGGATCGGCGTCCGGCACAAGTTCTGACGAATGCGGCGATCGGCTAGCGGCGGCCGCGAGCGGTGATATGCTCGCGGCACGCCCGCGATCGACGGGTGGATTCCGATTGCCCGCGTGCGGCCGTGATGCCGCGCTGCACGGCATTTCCGAGGGAAGAACCGACACATGAGCCGCAAATTCATTCTGAAGGGCGACACGACCGACCACGGCGGTGTCGTGCTCGACGGGATCGCCAATTCGTCGTTCGACGGACGTGAACTCGCCTATCTCGGCGCGTCGGTGTTCTGCGCCGCCTGCAAGTCTCCCGGCGTGATCGTGTCCGACGGCGGCGAGCGGACGATGACCGTGATGGGCAAGGTCGTCGCGCTCGAACACGACCTGTGCCAGTGCCAGTGCACGCCGCAGCCGAAGCTGATCGCGTCGCAGGCCACCGGGACGATCACCGGATGAAACCCGCCGCGCGGATGCGCTCGGCATCCGCGCGGCCTCGGCGCACGGCCAACGTCCGTCAGACGCTGCCTTCGGTTTCGATCACGAGGACGCGTGCTTCGCCGAGCGGATGCGCGACGTGCTCGGTGCCGGCCGTCGCGTGGAACACGTCACCCGTTTCGAGCAGCGTCGCGTGCTCGACGCCTGCTTCCCGATAACGCATCTCGACGCGACCGTCGAGCACCGCGAACACTTCCTCGCCGTCGTTCACGTGCCATCGATACGGCTGGTCGGTCCAGTGCAGGCGAACCGTGATGCCGCCCAGGTTCGCGATGTCGAGCGCGCCCCACGCACGGTCCGCGGTGAACGCGGCGCTGCGGACGATGTTCATCGATATGTTCTCCGGCGCGAGTGCGCGTCGTCTTTCAGTCGTCGAGGCAATTTCTACGTATCCGCATTCAGCGCGACATCGCGCGCAGCGCCTGTTCGATCGTCGCCTTGCGCTTCGCGAAACCGGCCGCCGAACGTTCGGTGACGCGCTTCACGACGGCTGCCGGCGCGGTGTCCGGCGAACCGGCGTCGAACGGCGGCGCGGGCGCGTATTCGAGTTGCAGCTGGATCGCCTGCGCTTCCTCGTCGCCGGCCAGTTCCGCGGCGATCGTCAACGCGAAGTCGATGCCGGCCGTGACGCCGCCGCCCGTGATCAGGTTGCCGTCGCGCACCACGCGCTCACGCACCGGCACCGCGCCGAGCGGTTCGAGCAGCGTGTGGAACGCCCAGTGCGTCGTCGCGCGCCGTCCGCGCAGCAGGCCGGCCACGCCGAGCAGCAGCGCGCCCGTGCAGACCGACGTCACGTAGCGCGCGGTGGCCGCGCGCTGCTGCACGAAGGCGATCGTTTCGGCATCGAGCAGCAGTTCGTTGATCCCGATGCCGCCCGGAATGCAGATCACGTCGAGCGGCGGGCAATCGTCGAACGTGCAGGTCGGCGCGAGCGCGAGCCCGCTGCTCGACGCGACGGTGTCGCGCGACTTCCAGACCAGGTGGACGGCCGCGTCGGGCAGCGACGCGAGCACGTCGTGCGGGCCGGTGAGATCGAGTTGCTGGACGCCCGGGAACACGAGAAAGCCGATATGCAGGGTCATGCGAAGACTCCGGTTGGAAGGGGGGGCGCACCGTTGCCGGCGCGGGATGGACAGATCGATTCTAGGCGCGTAGTGTTTGGCGAAATTGCCATATCACCCACGTTTTCAGCCAATCGCCATGCCTGCCGCCCCGCGTTCGATCCTGGTTCTCGCGTTCCCTCGTGCCCAGCTGCTCGACGTATCGGGGCCGCTGCAGGTGTTTGCGTCCGTCAACGAGCTCGCGCAGGAGCGCGGCCAGCCGGCGCCCTACGCGCCGCGTGTCGTCGCGGCCGAGGCCGGGCCCGTCGAGACGTCGTCGGGTCTCGTCGTGATGGCCGAGTCGCTGCGTTCGGCCGCACGCCATCCCGATACGCTGATCATCGCCGGCGGCAAGGGCGTGCATGCGGCATCCCGGGACGCGCGGCTGGTGCGCTGGGTGCGGCAGCAGGCGGCGCGCACACGGCGCGTGGCGTCCGTCTGCACCGGCGCATTCCTGCTCGCCGAGGCCGGCCTGCTCGACGGGCGCCGTGCGGTCACGCACTGGGCGCGCTGCGACGAGTTCGCGGCGCGCTATCCGAACGTGCGCGTCGAATCCGATCCGATCTTCATCCGCGAAGGCGCGCTGTGGACCTCGGCCGGCGTGACGGCCGGCATCGATCTCGCGCTCGCGCTGGTCGAGGAGGACCTGGGGCGGGCGACCGCGCTCGACGTCGCGCGCGAACTCGTCGTGTTCCTGAAGCGCCCGGGCGGTCAGGCGCAGTTCAGCACGATGCTGTCGATGCAGCGCACCGACGACCGGTTCGGCGAACTGCATGCGTGGATGGCCGAGCACCTGACGGCCGACCTGTCGGTGCCCGCGCTGGCCGAGCGCGCAAGCATGAGCGAGCGCAGCTTCGTGCGCCACTACCGCGCGGGCACCGGCCGCACCCCCGCGCGCGCGGTCGAGCAGCTCCGCGTCGAGGCCGCGCAGCGCCTGCTCGGCGAAACGGCGTGGCCCGTCAAGCGGATCGCCGCGCGTTGCGGCTTCGGCTCCGAGGAGACGCTGCGACGCTGTTTCGTGCGGGTGCTGGGCGTGTCGCCGCAAGGCTATCGCGAGCGCTTCGTGCGATAACGCACGGCGTGCGGCTGCGCTCGGGGCCGGAACGATCGCCGAGTGAAACTGAACGGAAATCGATCGCTTTCCAGTCCGAAACGCAGAAACTATTCAGGATCGGAGAACAATGGGCGGGGGCTTGTGCCGTGCCCGTCGCGCGCTCTATTCTGTTCCGTTGGCGATTCGAAGGGGGAGCAGCATGGACCGAATCCAGGCAATGGAAGTTTTTACCCGTGTGGTCGACGCGAACAGCTTCACACGCGCGGCCGACACGCTCGCGATGCCGCGCGCGTCGGTGACGACCATCATTCAGAACCTCGAGGCGCTGCTGGGCGTGCGCCTGATGCACCGGACGACACGCAGGCTGTCGCTCACGCCGGAAGGCGCGGCGTACTACGAGCATTGCACGAAGATCATCTCGGAGATCGCGGAGGCCGACGCGAGTTTCCAGACGGGCAACCGCAAGCCGAGCGGCGTGCTGCGTGTCCACATGCCGAGTTCGCTCGGGCGGCGCATCGTGCTGCCGTCGCTGTCGATTTTCCGGCAGCGCTACCCCGACATCACGCTCGAACTGGGGCTCTCCGACCGCTATGTGGATCCGGTCGAGGAGGGCATCGACTGCATGATCCGGGTCGGGCCGCTCGAGGATTCGTCGATGGTCGCGCGGCGGATCGGGATGCTGAAGCGCGTGACCTGCGCGTCACCCGACTACCTCGCGCGTCACGGCGAGCCGCACGAGATTGCCGATCTCGCCGACCATCACGCGGTGAATTTCCGTGCGAGCCACGGCGCGCGTGCGATTCCGTGGGTGTTCATGATCGACGGCAAGCCGTTCGAGGTGCGGATGAACGGAAGCGTCACGGTCAACGATTCGGATGCCTACGTGACGTGCGGGCTCGAAGGGTTCGGGATGATCCAGCCGACGCTGTTCATGGTGCTGCCGAACCTGCTCGACGGCTCGCTGGTCGAGGTGCTGCCTGACTGCAATCCGAAGCCGAAGCCGATTTCGATCGTCTATCCGCACAACCGGCACTTGTCGCAGAAGGTGCGCGTGTTCGCCGACTGGGTCGCGGAGGTGTTCGAGGCGACGCCGTCGCTGGAAGGCGGGGAGAACTGGCGCGGGCGGGTGGGGGCGCAGGCGGCGAAGCTGCAGCGAGGGGCGGTGGCGGCGTGAGGCGCCGGGGCGCGGCCGGGGTGGCCGTGCCGCCGGTCACCGCGGTGTTGGCGTCCCGGAAAAGCCGCGTGTCGATGCCGCGGTTTCAGTTGCGGGATTGATCCGGAACAGCGCCTTGCGTCGCGCGATCGCGCAGCGCGGCGGGCAATTTCCACAGCATCAGTTCGCGCGTGCCGATTGCCCACAGCGCAGAACCGTCCCACGAAAAGGCCAGCGCCTGGATCTCGCTGTTTTTGGGTAGCGACGATGCGTCAAGCTGCACGGGCGTGCGGCCCTGTGCGACATCCCAGAGTGCCACGCGATGTTTCCAGCCGCCCGCTTTGCAGGTCGTACCCATCGCAAGGAAGCGACCGTTTGCCGAACGGGCGGCGGCCTTGAAGGTGTCGGCAGCGCCCAGCAGGGCCGACGTTACGTGCCCGTTCTTGAGATCCACCACATGCATGCCGACGAAGCGCGCCCGTTTCGGACCCGGGGCCTTCACGGGAGGTGGCATGCTGCCGTCGTCGTCGAGCAACAGCTCGAAGCCTGTCGCGATCCAGTGACCTTGCGGCGAGCCGAGCGGCTTGGGCACCCATTGCGCGGCGCCGGCGGCGCTGAAGGAATCCGGTGTGCCGATGCGCCGGGGCAACGCGATCGTACGCAGCGTGCGGCCGGTGCGGGCGTCCAGCTCGGCGAGCCCTTGCGAATCCTCCGTCCAGTAGCTCCCGGAAGGCCGCCAGCGTACCGGCCAGATCAGCGCATTGCTGCCGTTGCTGATCTCGTCCATCAGCGACTGACGTACCGACGACAGCGTCGTGACGAACGGCCATGGATCGTCGTTGCCCGGCGGCGGTGACGCAGGGCGCTGCACGGTCAGGAACGCGGAGCCGACCGGATTCGCGTCCTTCTCGCCATGCCGAAGGTCATGCCAGAAATTGGCCGGCAGATCGTCATCGAGAATCCAGGACATATCGCTCATCTGATGGTCTCGCCAATCGGTCTCGCTCGGCCAGACGACTTCATGACGATCGACCTTGCTGCTCGCGATGTCGTATCGGTACAGGCTTGGCTTGCTCTTGGCGTCGGGCTGGCCGTCGAACCAGACGGCGCTGCCGTCGCCGTTGATCATCATCTGTCGCGGCCCCTCCTTGCCGTGCCAGATTTCGTCCGCCTGCAACGCGCCGTTGGCCGCGCGCAGCCGCCACACGTACTCGTTCCAGCCGCGGTTGTCGGCCACCTGGGCGCTGAACAGCAGGCTGCCATCCGGCAGGCCGAGGATGTCGTGCGGGTACAGCAACGTGCGTTGCGACGGATCGGTCACGAACTTGTCCCAGCGGATGATCGATGGCTTGATTACCAGGGCGCTCGGGTCCGGTGCCACCAGCTTGATGGCGGGGGGCGGCATCGACGGTGCCGAGGGCAACTGCCATGCAGCGGGCGACGTGGCGATTTCCAGCCTGGCTGGCAGTGCGGACAACGCGTCGGTCAATGCCGTGAACACGTCGGCCGGGACGACGGAGATGCCGGTTCTGCTGGATTGCGTCCGGTTGCCGCTGAACACGTCCAGGTCCTGGAGTGTCAATGCTTTCCACAGGCTGTAGTCGGGGTTGGGCCGGGAGTCGATGCGACCGAACTGAACGACCGTCGCCGGATGCCCGAATAGGGCGCTTGTGTCCTGCACCCTGACGAACAGCGCGCTCCGGTACTGGCCGGTGATGCCGTCGCTATGATCCTGGCGGGCTTCCCAGAACGCGTAGGTGGGTTGCAGCGCGGGCAGGCCGGAGCCGCGGGACAGCCGGTCGACGCGGGCCCGAGCCTGATCCATGCGCCAGTCCAGTTCCTGCCGGGTGATTGCGCCTTGTTGCAGCGCCTGCTGCAGTTTCGGCAGGGTCGCATGGTCGGCGATGGCTGCGCGCAGGTCCGGCCGGCGCGACAACAGGACATGGCTCCAGGGGGCCGGCAAATTCTGCAACTGCCAGCTATTGGCGCTGGCCTTGACCGGGCTCGTCCGTTGCAGCACGCGCTCCACGAGCGGCTGCACCTGGTCATAGGGAGCGGAGACCAGCAGGAACACGGCTTCCGCATAAGCTTGCCGGTTCTTGCCGTTGTCCCAGATCAGCACCTGTTCGCGTCGACGGGCGGCTACTTCGTAATCGTCGTCGTGCCCGGTGTCGTGCAGTTGCTCGAATCTCCAATGCAGGCCGTCGACGGTGGTGTCTGGCAGCGGGTCGGCCTGGCAGGCGAGCGGGATTGCGATGCCGATCAGAATCGACAGGAAGCATGCGAGGCGTTTTCTCATTGACGTTATGCCCGGATGCAGCGGGAATTTGGACGTACCGATTCTAAGCGCGGTGTCGTGTGCGTACTGCGGTGTGCCGGGCGGCATTGCGCGGGGTATCGATTCTTGCGCCGTTCGGTATCACCGCGTACAGGCGTCGATGATGCCTTGCTTGAGATTGATGCGAAATTTGTTCAGGTCGCCGGGTGCTGAGCGCAGCTTGAAGAGATTGAGGGCGACCCGGAGATACCAGGTGCCGTGGCGATCGCGTCGCGGGCGGGGAATTTCGATCATCCGTGCCACTTGCCGTGACATCGGAAAAATGAAAAAGCCGCTGTTTCTTTCGAAACAGCGGCTCTCGCATTTGGTGGCGAATCAGGGACTCGAACCCCGGACCTGCGGATTATGATTCCGTCGCTCTAACCGACTGAGCTAATTCGCCGAAGACTTGAATTATGTAGATCGACGCTCGGGCTGTCAACACATTTTTTCATCTTCCGCGAAAAAAGTTGCCGGCGGCCCGTGACGGCCTCGCCGTGGGGCGGGTTGTCGGTCGCCGGAACCCGCGTCCGGCAAACGACAACCCGCCCTTCATCCTCAATCCTGCGCGTAGATGTTCGAGTCCTTCGTCTCCTTGACGAACAGCAGGCCGATCACGAACGTGGCCAGCGCGATCACGATCGGATACCAGAGGCCCGAGTAGATGTCGCCCTTCGCCGCGACGATCGCGAACGCGGTGGCCGGCAGGAAGCCGCCGAACCAGCCGTTGCCGATGTGATAGGGCAGCGACATCGACGTGTAGCGGATCCGCGTCGGGAACATCTCGACCAGCATCGCGGCGATCGGGCCATAGACCATCGTCACGTAGATCACGAGGATCGTCAGGATCACGATCGTCATCGGCCAGTTGAGCTGCGCCGGGTCAGCCTTGGCCGGGTAGCCGGCCGCCTTCAGCGTCGACCCGAGCGTCTTGTCGAACGCCGCGCCCTGCGCCTTCGCGTCGGCCGCCTTGCCTTCGTAGGCCGGGATCACCGTGTCGCCCACCTTGATCTGCGCCGTCGCGCCGGCCGGTGCCGCGACGTTCTCGTAGTTCAGGCCGGCTTTCGCGAGCGCGCTCTTCGCGATGTCGCACGAGTTCGTGAACTTCGACGTACCCACCGGGTTGAACTGGAACGAACAGGCGGCCGGATCGGCGATGACCGTGATCGGTGACTTCTGCGTGGCGATCTCGAGCTGCGGGTTCGCGTAGTGCGTGAGCGCCTTGAACAGCGGGAAGTAGGTCAGTGCCGCGATCAGGCAGCCCGCGAGGATGATCGGCTTGCGGCCGATCTTGTCCGACAGCGAACCGAAGAACAGGAAGAACGGCGTGCCGATCAGCAGCGCGATCGCGATCAGGATGTTCGCGCTCGCCCCGTCCACCTTCAGCGTCTGCGTGAGGAAGAACAGCGCGTAGAACTGGCCCGTGTACCACACGACGGCCTGGCCGGCGGTCAGGCCGACGAGCGCGAGGATCACGATCTTCAGGTTCTTCCACTGGCCGAACGCTTCGGTCAGCGGCGCCTTCGACGTCTTGCCTTCCGCCTTGATGCGCAGGAACACCGGCGATTCGTTCAACTGCATCCGGATCCACACCGACACCGCGAGCAGCAGGATCGACGCGACGAACGGCACGCGCCAGCCCCAGCTGCCGAACGCTTCCTCGCCGATGAAGGTGCGCACGCCGAGGATCACGAGCAGCGACAGGAACAGGCCGAGCGTGGCGGTCGTCTGGATCCACGCGGTGTAGAAGCCTCGACGGTTGGCCGGCGCGTGCTCGGCGACGTAGGTCGCCGCGCCGCCGTACTCGCCGCCGAGCGCGAGACCCTGCAACAGCCGCATCGCGATGAAGATCACGGGCGCGGCGATGCCGATCGACGCGTAGCCGGGCAGGAAGCCGACCACGAAGGTCGAGATGCCCATGATCACGATCGTCACGAGGAACGTGTGCTTGCGGCCGACGAGGTCGCCGAGGCGGCCGAACACGATCGCGCCGAACGGCCGCACCGCGAAGCCGGCCGCGAAGCCGAGCAGCGTGAAGATGAAGGCGGCGGTCGGGTTGACGCCGGAGAAGAAGCTCTTGCTGATGTAGGCCGCGAGCGAGCCGGCCAGGTAAAAGTCGTACCACTCGAACACGGTGCCGAGCGACGACGCGAAGATCACCTTCTTCTCTTCACCCGTCATCGGCGAGTGCGAAATTTGCCCGCCTAACGTTGCCATGAGTCGTCTCCAAGTCCCTTTGTAGGTGTGCGGCCGCCTTGGGTGAGGCCGGCCTGTTGACGATTATTGGTAGGGAAACTTACGGCGGACTGACTCGCGTCTGCAAAGCAGATGTGCGTCAAATTTCGTCTAAGTTTCTGCCTTGAGTGTCTATCACGCTTGCAACGTCGCCGAAATCGTCGATTTCGGCGTAATCCGGGCAGCCTGCGGCGGCGCGCGTCAGGGTTAATCCGGGGCGGCTTCGGTCAGCGGCAGGCTGACGCGCACGAGCGTGCCGGCGAGGCGCGGGGCGTGCTGGTAGACGTGATCGTCGAGCGTCAGCGTGCCGCCGTGCTGCGTGGCGATCTCGCGCACGATCGCGAGCCCGAGGCCGCTGCCGTCGCCTTCGCGGCCGAGGATCCGGTAGAAGCGCTCGACGACGCGCTCGCGTTCGGCGGCCGGGATGCCCGGCCCGGTGTCCTCGACTTCGAGGTGCACGAACCGCGCGGCGGGCTCGGCGCGCACGCGCACCGTGATGCGGCCGCCTTCCGGCGTGTAGCGGATCGCGTTGTCGATCAGGTTGCCGAGCATCTCGCGCAGCATCACCGGGTTGCCGTCGACGTCGAGCGGCGTGTCGTCCGGCGGGCCTTCGTAGCCGAGATCCATGCGTTTCGCGAGCGCGGCCTGCACCCAGTCGCGCACCGCGCGCCGCGCGAGCGAGGCGATTTCGACCGGCTCGAACGTCAGCCCGCTCGCACGGTTCTCGGCGCGCGCCAGCGCGAGCAACTGCGTGACGAGCCGCGCGGCCTGCTCGGAGCTCGTCGCGATCTGCTCGAGCGAGCGCTGCACGTCGGGCGGCACGGGGTGGCGCAGCGCGAACTCGGCCTGCGTGCGCAGGCCCGCGAGCGGCGTCTTCATCTGGTGGGCGGCGTCGGCGATGAAGCGTTTTTGCAGCGCCATGTTCTGTTCGAGGCGGGCGAGCAGGTCGTTGAACGACGTGACGAGCGGCTCGATCTCGGGCGGCGCGCGCTGCGCCTCGACCGGCGACAAGTCGTCGGGCCGCCGCGCGCGGATGTGCGCCTGCAGCGCGTTGAGCGGCGCGAGCCCGCGCGACAGCCCGAACCAGACCAGCAGGATCGCGAGCGGCAGGATCACGAACTGCGGCAGGATCACGCCCTTGATGATGTCGTTCGCGAGCGCGTTGCGCTTGTCCAGCGTTTCGCCGACCTGCACGAGCACGGGCTGTGTGCTGTCCGATTGCGGCAGCGCGACCGTCGTATACGCGACGCGCACGTCGTTGCCGCGCAGCAGGTCGTCGCGGAACATGACGACGCCAGGCGGCGGGCGGTCCTCGTCGCGCGGCAGCGGCATGTCGGCTTCGCCCGCGACCAGTTCGCCGCGGGTGCCGAGCACCTGGAAATAGACGCTGTCGACGTTGTCCGCGCGCAGGAAGTCGCGCGTCTGCTGCGGCAGCGTCAGCTCGGCGACGCCGTTTACCGGATGGATCTGCCGCGCGAGCACGTACGCGTTGGTCTCGAGCGCGCGATCGAACGGACCGTTCGCGATCGTCTTCGCGACGAGGTAGGTGACGGCGATGCTCATCGGCCACAGCAGCAGCAGCGGCGCGAGCATCCAGTCGAGGATCTCGCCGAACAGGGAGCGCGGGCGCGGCGCCTCGGGCGCATCGGTTTCGTCGGGCGGCGCGAACGGGTTCTCGTAGCGCGCGTCGCGCGCCTCGTCGGCGGCCGACGACGGCGCGCCGGTCGGGTGGCGGGTATGGGCCGGCGTGGCCATCGCGGCGACGCCCGGGGTCAGC
>NZ_QOBB01000189.1:0-14377 GCF_024704855.1 Burkholderia sp. HAN2018
GACGTCGGGCCGCTGGTAGTCGGGGCCGACCGTGCAGCCGGCGAGGGCGGCGGCGAGCGCAACGGCGGTGGCGGAGACGGCGGCGGGCCGCCGGCGGATGCGCATCGCGATCACGACTTCGCCTCCGCGGCGCTCGATGCCGGCTTCGCGGCCGGCGCCGAGACGATCACCTGATCGCCGTTGGCGAGCGCGTCGCTCGGGTTCGTGACGAGACGGTCGTTCGGCGTGAGCGGGCCGTCGACTTCGAGCGTCTGCCCGATCGTGCGCACGACCGTCACCTGTTTCAGGCGCACCTGGCCGTTCGCATCGACCGTCGCGACCGTCGGGCCTTCGGCGCGGAACAGCAGCGTATTGGCCGGCACCTGCAGGCGGCCGACCGGCGTCATCGGCAACGTGGCCTGCACGTAGGCCCCGGGCAGCAGCCGCCCGTCCGGGTTCGGCAGCGTGATCTCGATCTGCAGCGAGCGCGTCGCGACGTCGATCGCCTCGGACGTGCGCGTGATCGTCCCGTCGAACGTCCGGCCCGGCAGCTCGGCCTGTGCGACGCTCACGTGCTGGCCGACCTTCACCTGCTGCGCGTACGCCTGCGGCACCTGCACGTAGAGGCGCAGCCGGTCGGCCTGCACGACCGTGAACAGCGAACGGCCCGCATTGCCGGAGCTGACGAGATCGCCGACGTCGACGTTGCGCTGCGTGACGATCCCGTCGATCGGCGCGACGATCCGCTGGAAGCCTTTCAGCTCGGTGAGGCGGCGCATGTTCGCGTCGGCCGCGGCGAGGTTCGCGGTGCCCTGGTTGAACGCGCCTTGCCGGTCGTCGAGTTCCTGCTGCGAGACGGCATCGCGCTGGCGCAACTGCTGCGCGCGGTCGAACGACGTCTTCGCGAGCGCGAGCGCGGCTTGCGCTTGCTGGCGCTGCGCGGTGGCCTGCGCGAGTTCCTGGTTCAGCTCGGGCGTGTCGAGTTCGGCGAGCACCTGGCCCTGCTTCACGTGCGCGCCGATGTCGGCCTGCCAGCGCAGCACGTAGCCGCTCGCGCGTGCATAGATCGGCGCCTCGACGAAGCCGCGCAGCGTGCCGGGCAGCGACAGCTTGCCGCCGGTGGCCGCATCGACCGGATGCGCGATGGTCACGTACTGGCGCGTGTTCTGCTCGGCGACCGTGTCGAGCCGGTTGCGGTTCAGCACGTTGACGACGATCGTGCGCGCGGCGCCGGCGGCCAGCAGCACGCCGATCACGATCAGGACGATGCGTCCGCGTCGCGACACCGACGTGCGTGTCGGCAGGTGCATGCCGTGTTCGTCCACCTGGATGCCGACGGCGCTGTGATGTTTCTCTTCCATGAATTCAACCAATTCAACCGGGTAGTGGGACGAAAGGGGACGAAAGTCAGTGTCCGGCCTGGCGCGCGCGCCGGCGGGCCAGCCGCGCATGCACGCCGCCGAACACGAGCGGCACGAACAGCAGCGTCGAAACGGTCGCGAACAGCAGCCCGCCGATCACCGCGCGGCCCAGCGGCGCGTTCTGCTCGGCGCCTTCGCCGAGACCGAGCGCCATCGGCACCATCCCGATGATCATCGCGAGCGCCGTCATCAGCACCGGCCGGATCCGTGTCGCGCCGGCCTCCAGCGCGGCCGTGAGCGGCGGCGCGCCCGCTTCGAGACGCTGGCGCGCGAACGACACGACCAGGATGCTGTTCGCGGTCGCGACGCCCACCGTCATGATCGCGCCCGTCAGCGCGGGCACGCTCAGGTGCGTGCCGGTGATGAACAGCATCCACACGATGCCGGCGAGCGCGGCCGGCATCGCGCTGATGATGATCAGCGGGTCGAGCCACGACTGGAAATTGACGACGATCAGCAGGTAGACGAGCACGATCGCCATCGCGACGCCCGCGCCGAGGCCGAGGTACGACGTGCGCATCGTCTCGATCTGGCCGCGCATCGTCAGCTCGGTGCCGCGCGGCAGCGTCGCGCGCGCGTCCGACACGATGCGGTCGATCTCGCCCGCGACCGCGCCGAGGTCGCGGCCCTCGACGCTTACGTACACGTCGATCGCCGGGCGGATGTTGTAGTGCGTGATCACGGCCGGGTTCGCGGTGCTGCGCACCTGCACGAGGTTGCCGAGCAGTTGCAGCGGCATGCCGGTGCGGCCGCTCGCCGAGATCGGCGTGCCGAGCAGGTCGTCGACCGACGAGATGTTGTATTGCGGCGTCTGGATCTGCAGCGGGTACTGGACGCCGGTGCGCGGGTTGATCCAGAACGACGGCGTCGTCTGCGAGCTGCCGGACAGGGAGATCAGCATGTTCTGCGCCACGTTCTGCGCGGAGAGATTGAGCTGCTGCATGCGCGTACGGTCCATGTCGGCCAGCAGGGTCGGCTCGTCGTTGCGTTGCAGCACGTGCACGTCGACGGCGCCGGGGATTTGCCTGAACTTTTTCATCAGGCTGCTCGCGATAGTCATGTTACTCGCGAGATCGTTGCCGAGCACCTGCAGGTCGATCGCGGCCGGTTGGCCGAAGTTGAGGATCTGCGTGATGATGTCCGACGGCTGGAAGAAGAACTCGACGCCCGGGAAGCGCTCGGGCAGCACCGTGCGCAGTGCCTGCACGTAGTGCTGGGTCGCGCGGTGGCCGGGCTTCAGCGCGATCAGCAGCTCGCCGTCGAGCGTGCCGATCGTGCCGGCGTTGCTGTACGACAGGTTGATGCCGCTCACCGGCAGGCCGAGGTTGTCGACGATCGCGCCGAGCTCGTCGGGCGGCACGGTTTCGCGGATCACGCGCTCGACCTGGTCGGCGAGGCGCGCGGTTTCCTCGATCCGGTAACCGGTCGGCGCGCGCATGTGCAGGCGGATGTTGCCCGAATCGGCGTTCGGGAAGAAGTCGCGGCCGAGCACGAACACGAGGCCGGTCGACAGCACGCAGAAGCCGAGGAAGCACGTCGCGTAGAAGCGGCGGCGTACCAGCAGGATGCTGAGCAGCACGATGTACCACGCGCGCAGCCGCTCGAACGCTTCGTTGAACGCGTGATGGATGCGTGCGAAGCGCGACGTCGAACGATCCGGGCCGGCGCTCGCCTGCTGCGGGCGGAACAGCAGCATCGCGAGCGTCGGCACCAGCGTGCGCGACAGCACGTACGACGCGAGCATCGCGAACACGACGGCTTCCGCGAGCGGCACGAACAGGAAACGCGCGACGCCCGTGAGGAAGAACATCGGCACGAACACGATGCAGATGCACAGCGTCGACACGAACGCGGGCACCGCGATCTCGCCGGCGCCTTCGAGGATCGCGTCATGCAGGTTCGTGCCGAGGTGCAGGTGCCGCTCGATGTTCTCGATCGTCACCGTCGCATCGTCGACCAGGATCCCGACCGCGAGCGCGAGCCCGCCGAGCGTCATGATGTTGATGGTCTCGCCGAGCGCGGACAGCGCGATCAGCGACGTGAAGATCGACAGCGGAATCGAGATCGCGATGATCAGCGTGCTGCGCCAGTTGCCGAGGAACAGCAGGATCATCATCGCGGTCAGCACGGCGGCGATCAGCGCTTCGTGGATCACGCCCTGGACGGCCGCGTCGACGAACACCGACTGGTCGAACAGCGGCGTGATCGTGAGCCCTTCGGGCAGTGTCGGGATCACCTTCGGCAGCAGCGCCTTCAGGTCCGACACGACCTTGAGCGTCGACGCGTCGCCGCTTTTCAGGATCGAGATGAGCACGCCGCGCTGGCCGTTCTGGCGCACGACGTTGGTCTGTGGCGCGAAGCCGTCGCGTACCGATGCGACCTCGCGCAGATAGGTCGTCGCGCCGTTGACGGTCTGGACCGGCAGGTTGTTGATGTCGGCGACCGTATCGGCCGACGCGTTGGTGTCGATCCGGTATTCGGTCTGGCCCATCTTCGCGGTGCCGGTCGGCAGCACGAGGTTCTGAGCGTTGACCGCGTTGACGATGTCGGCGGGCGTGAGCCCCTTCGCGAGCAGCGCCTGCGGATCGAGGTCGATCGCGACCACGCGCGTGCGGCCGCCGTACGGGAACGGGATCTGCACGCCCGGCACCGTGATCAGCTGCGGGCGCAGGAAGTTGAGCGCGATGTCGGCGAGCGACTGTTCGCTGAGCGTCTTGCTCGACAGCCCGAGCTGGATCACCGGGATGCTCGAGGCCGAATAGGTGATCACGAGCGGCGGCGTCGCGCCCTGCGGCATCTGCCGCACGATCGCCTGCGCGGACGAGACCGTCTGCGCGATCGCCGTCTGCACGTTCGCGCCCGGCTGCAGGAACACCTTCACGACCGCGATGCCGGGCAGCGACGTCGATTCGACGTGCTGGATGTTGTTGACGGTCGTCGTCAGGATCCGTTCATGCACGGACGTGATGCGGTTCGTCATCTCCGTCGCGGAGAAGCCGCTGTAATTCCAGATGACGCTGATCACGGGGATGTTGATCGCGGGCAGCACGTCGACCGGCGTGCGCATCAGCGCAAGCGGGGTGGCCAGCACGATCATGATGGCCATGACGATGAACGTGTAGGGGCGCCTGAGCGCAAGATTGACGATCCACATAGAGGCAGCGGGACAGGCGGTGATCAGGCGTCGGTGAAGGGAACCCGCATGATAGGCGTCGGCGTGGAACGGGTTACTGTCGCGAAACTGGCGGAATTGTCAGGTTGCGGCGGGGCGGCCCGGCGCCGATTCGGCAGAGGAAACGCCGCGCGGCGCGCCGGCCACAAAACGGTCGCGATACCGGACGGGTCGGCTGCGCCTGCGGCGGTTCCGCTCATGGGCCCGCGCTCAGATCTGCTCCATCCCGACACGCGCGAGCGCACCGAGGTCGACGACGTCGATCTGGTTGTACGCGAGCCGCAGCACGCCGAGTTTCTCGAGCTGCTGCAGCGCCTGGTTGATCCGCTGCCGCGACACGCCGACGAGCATCCCCAGTTCCTCCTGCGAGATCGACAGCGACGGGCCGGTGTCCGGGTACAGGTCGGGATTGAACAGCTGCGCGAGCGACTGCGCGACGCGTGCGTCGACGTCCAGCAGCCGGCTGTTCTGGATCGACGCGATGAATTCGCCCATCCGGTTGTTCAACTGATGAATCACGAAGCGCGTGAACGGCAGGCTCGTGTCGAGCAGCGCGTGGAACGTGTCGACCGGCACGAACAGCACGGTCGAGCGCTGGATCGCGACGACCTCGTACTTGCGCAGCTCGCGCTTGATCACGCTGCCTTCGCCGAACCAGCCGCCCGACGGCACGCCGGAGAACGTGCAGCCGCGCCCCGACGCGTTGAAGATCGCGAGCTTCAGCAGCCCGCGATGCACGCCGATCCAGTATTCGGACGGCGCGAGCCGATGGGCGATCACGTCGCCGGCCTCGCACTGCTCGACGCGCGATTGCGCGAGCACGAGCGCCCGGTGTTCGGGCGCGAGCGTGCGGAACCACGCGCACTGGCCGAACAGCGTGGACAGCGCCGGCAGCGGACCCGGTGCGGAAAGGGCGTCGGCCGGGTGGGCAGGCGCGTCGGGCGGGGCGGCGAGAGGGTCGTGCATGGGTGCGGGTTTGCGAGGATAGGGATAACGCGCAGCGCGGGAAAGGCACTCTGTCGTTTCGATGACAGACGGCTCACAATAGCGCCCGTTAGGCTGTCGGCAATTGAACCACATCAAAACGATCCGGGGTGGAAGCGCCCCGGTCGACAGAACACGGGAGACAGGATCATGACGCAGATGTTCGAGGCCGGACTCGGCCGCCGCGACGCCAATTACGTGCCGCTCACCCCGATCGACTTCCTGGTCAGGACGGCCGAAGTCTACGGCGAGCGCCTTGCGATCGTGCACGGCGACGTGCGGCGCACCTGGGGCGAGACCTACACGCGCGCGAAGCAGCTGGCGAGCGCGCTCGCGCGGCTCGGCGTCGGCCGCGGCGACACGGTCGCGGCGATGCTGCCGAACATCCCGGCGATGGTCGAGGCGCACTTCGGCGTGCCGATGGCCGGCGCTGTGCTGAACACGATCAACACGCGGCTCGACGTGTCGTCGGTGCTGTTCATGCTGCGCCACGGCGAGGCGAAGGTGCTGATCGTCGACACCGAGTATGCGGAATTCGCGCATCGCGCGGCGCTCGAGGTGCCGGGCCTGAAGATCGTCAGCGTGGCCGATGCGATGCCGGCGGACCCTGCGCGCTTCGCGGGCGCGACCGACTACGAGGCGCTCGTGGCAAGCGGCGACGCCGACTACGCGTGGACTCCGCCCGCCGACGAATGGGACGCGATCGCGCTGAACTACACGTCCGGTACGACCGGCGATCCGAAGGGCGTCGTCTACCACCATCGCGGCGCGTATCTCGCGGCGATCAGCAACATCCTCGAATGGGACATGCCGAAGCATGCCGTCTACCTGTGGACGCTGCCGATGTTCCACTGCAACGGCTGGTGCTTCCCGTGGGCCGTCGCGGCGCGCGCGGGCGTGAACGTCTGCCTGCGCAAGTTCGACGCGAAGACGGTGTTCGACCTGATTCGCCGCGAACGCATCACGCACTACTGCGGCGCGCCGATCGTGCAGAGCGCGATCGCGAACGCGCCGGCCGAATTCCGCGCCGGCATCGACCACACGGTGCACGCGATGGTGGCGGGCGCGGCGCCCGCGCCGGCCGTGATCGCGAAGATGAAGGAGATCGGCTTCGACCTGCTGCACGTGTACGGGCTGACCGAGGTCTACGGCCCGGCGACCGTGTGCGCGAAGCAGGCGCATTGGGAGGAACTGCCCGATGAGGAGCGTGCGCGGCTCAATGCGCGCCAGGGCGTGCGCTACCACCTGGAAGCGGGCGCGACGGTGCTCGATCCCGACACGATGGCGCCGGTGCCGGCCGACGGCGAGACGCTCGGCGAGATCATGTTCCGCGGCAACATCTGCATGAAGGGCTACCTGAAGAACCCGAAGGCGACCGACGACGCGTTCCACGGCGGCTGGTTCCATACCGGCGATCTCGCGGTGCTGACGCCGGACGGCTATATCCGGATCAAGGATCGCAAGAAGGACATCATCATCTCGGGCGGCGAGAACATCTCGAGCATCGAGGTCGAGGATGCGCTGTACCGGCATCCGGCCGTGGCGGTCGCCGCCGTCGTCGCGATGCCCGACCCGAAATGGGGCGAGGTGCCGTGCGCGTTCGTCGAGCTGCGCGAAGGCGCGAGCGCGACCGAAGCGGAGATCGTCGCGCATTGCCGGCAGTTGCTCGCGGGCTTCAAGGTGCCGAAGGTCGTGCGGTTCGGCGAGCTGCCGAAGACGTCGACCGGCAAGATCCAGAAATTCCAGCTGCGCAACGCGGTCGGCTCGGACAAGGCGATCGACCTGGCGGGCGACAAGAAGTAGGCGAGCCGCCCGGCCCTGGCCGATCGTCCGTCTGCGGTCATGCGTTCCGCTCGAGGCGGAACACGCTGACCGCATCGGCCAGCTGCGCGGCCTGGTCGCGCAGCGCGACGGCCGCGCGTTCGGCGTCCGAGATCAGCGAGGCATTCCGCTGCGTCGCGTCGCCGATCTGCGTGACGGCCAGGTTCACCTGTTCGATGCCGGTCGATTGTTCGCGCGACGCGGCGCTGATCTCGCCGATCAGCGTGCTGACCTGGTCGACGCGCGCGACGATGTCGCGCATCGTGCCGCGCGCGGCGTCCGCGATCCGGTAACCCTGTTCGACGGTCGTCGACGATTCGGCGCTCAGCGCGTCGATCTCCTTCACGGCAGCCGCGCTGCGCTGCGCGAGCGTGCGCACCTCGGCCGCGACCACCGCGAAGCCCTTGCCGTGTTCGCCCGCGCGCGCGGCCTCGACGGCCGCGTTCAGCGCCAGGATGTTGGTCTGGAACGCGATGCCCTCGATCGTGCCCGTGATCTCGGCGATCCGGCGTGTTGCGCGGCCGATGTCGTCCATCGTCGCGACCACGCGCTGCACCGCGGCGTCGCCGTTCGTCGCGGCGGCCGACGCGTGGGCGACCAGCGCGTTGGCCTGCGCCGCGTGCTCGGCGCTCTGCTGCACGGCGGCGGTGATCTGTTCCATGCTGGCCGCGGTCTGTTCGACGCTGCTCGCCTGCGTCGCGATCCGCGCGGCCATGTCGCCGCTGCCGGCCGCGATGTCGACCGTGCCGCGTGCGATGTCGGCCGAGCTGTTGCGCACCTGCTCGACGATCCGGGCGAGGCCGTCGCCGATCCCGTCGACGGCCTGTACGAGCCGGCCGATCTCGTCATTGCCGGCGTGGCTCGCGTGGCCGCGCATGGCTGCGTCATCGCGGATGCGCACGCTGAGATCGCCCGCCGCATAACGCTCGGAGGCGCGTGCCGCCGCATCGAGCGGCCGGCTCACGACACGGCGGACCACGATGACGAACAGCGTCGCGAACGCCGCGACGAGCAACGCGCCGATCATCAGGAAGCGGTTGCGGGTGGCGCGCATGCCGGCGAGCAGTTCGTCGTCGAGCGCGATGCCGCCGACGAGCCACTGCCACTGCGGAATCGTCGTGAACGACACGAATTTCGCGGTGGGCCCGCTGTCGTGCGCGGCCGGATCGGTCGACGTGTATGCGAGCTGTCCCGCGCCGGCCGCGAGCATCTGCGCGTACGGCGCGCGCGTGTCGTCGGCAGGCGCGCCGGCCGCATCGGGATGCACGACGAAGGTGCCGCGCGACGGGCCCTGCGATGCGTCGAGCACGAAGTAATAGCCGTTGCTGCCGATCTTCAGCGAGCGGATGCCGTCCTCGACGAGCTTGAGTTCGGCGCTGATGTCGAGGCCGACGAACAGCGCGCCGATCACGCGGCCGGTCGCATCGGTCACCGGCTTGTATTGCGTGATGTACGGCCGCCCGAACAGCTTCGCGAGGCCCGTGTACACGCGTCCGGCGACGAGCGGGGCGTACGCGGGGCCCGCACGGTCGAGCTTCGTGCCGACGGCGCGCGCGCCGTCCTGCTTCTTCAGCGATGTCGTGATGCGCACGAAATCGTCGCCGTCGCGCGCGAAGATCGTCGCGATCGCGCCGCTTTTCTTCAGGAACTGGTCGGGAATCGAATAGTCGAGGTCGAGCGGCTGGCCGCCCGCGAGGAGCGTCGGCGCGGCGACGCCGCCGATGTCGACGGTGCGCGCCGGGTCGATCGAGAACTCGGCCGGCAGGAAGCTCGCGAACAGCGACATCGAGCGATCGGCTTCGGCGGTCAGCGCCTTGTCGAACAGGTCGACCATCGCGCGGATCGACTGCTCGTTGTCGGCGATCCGCAGGTGCGCCTCTTCGGCGAGTTGCCGGCCGGCGAAATGGGCGAGCGTCCATGCGAACACGGTAAACAGCAGGGCGACGAGCGCGCACGCCAGCGCGGCAAGACGCGCGCCGACGCTCACCCGGCCCAATTGGGTCAATCTCATGAAACTTCCTGAGTGGGGAGGGAGAGGGGCGGAACGCACGCGTCACCGCTGATCGACCTTAATACGGCAGCAGCGGCGAATTCTTTAGCGGCGCGTCGTCGATGGCGACGCCGGCAGGTGCGGCGGGAACGCGGGTGTCAGTGCGTGACGAGCCACGCGACGGCCAGGTAACGGCCGACCTTCGCGATCGTCACGATCGCGAGAAAGCTCGGCAGCGGCTCGCGCAGCACGCCGGCGATCATCGTCAGCGGATCGCCGATCACGGGCGCCCAGCTGAGCAGCAGCGACCAGCGGCCGTAGCGCGCATACCAGCGCTCGGCGCGTGCGAGCGCGGCGGGCTTGACGGGAAACCAGCGGCGCGCGCGGAAGTGCTCGATGCCGCGCCCGAGCGCCCAGTTGATCGCGGAGCCGGCGACGTTGCCGACGCTCGCGACGAGCACCAGCGCCCATACGGGTTCGCGCCCGGCGAGCAGCAGGCCGGCGAGCACGGCTTCGGACTGGAGCGGGAACAGGGTCGCGGCGACCATCGACACGGCGAACAGGCCGCCGTAAGTGAGCAATTCGGACATCGCGCGATTGTACCGGGCGCATGCCGGCCGCCGCGGGTCATGCGGTCACGCGGTCACGAGGCCATGCGGTCACGGGCCCGACAGGTCATGCGGTATCGGCCGTGCCGAACAGCAGGTGCGAGATCATCGATTTGTCGACCGGTTCGTCGTTGAGCGTGCTCGCGAGCAGTTCGCCCGCGAGCTGCTGCGGCGAAAACACCATGTCGGGCTTCAACAGGCGCAGCCGTTCGAGGTTGCGCTGCTGGTTCACGAGCGCGACCGTGCGGACCGACGGCGCGATCTCGCGGATCGCGAGGATGATGAACGCGTTCTCGGCGTCGTCGGAGCGCAGCGCGAGCACCGCGCGCGCGGTCGCCGCGCCGGCGCTTTCCAGCACCGCATGGTCGGTCGCGTCGCCGACGATCAGGTCGGTCGCCGCCGCGTAGTTGTGCTCGACGCCGGCCGGCACGACGACGGTCACCGCGTAACCGCGCTTGCGCAGCCCGTCGTGTACCGCATGCGCGACGGGCGTCGCGCCGACGATCAGGAAATGATGCTTGCGGATCACGTTCGAAATGCCTCCCTTGACGATCCGTTTCAGATTGCCGCCGATCACGGGGCCGACGACGGCGCTGATCGACGTCGCGAACACCGTGATGCCGAGCACGATCACCGAGGCGGTGAACAGGCGCGCGGTCGGCGCGTGCGGAACGATGTCGCCGTAGCCGACCGTCGACATCGACACGATCGAGAAATAGACGGCGGTGGCGAGGTCGTGGACGGGCGGCGTGAATTCGTCGCCGAGATACAGCACGCCGAAGGTGGCGTAGATCAGCAGCGACACGATGCTCAGCAACGCGAACAGGCTGCTCGCGGCGATGCTCGCGCGGTCGAAATGCCGCCAGTAATAAAGCAGCGCGACGACCAGCACGGCCGTGTAGGCGAACACGCCGTGGCTCGGATAGCCGCCGAGCGCGCTGAGCGCGGCGGCCGCGACCAGCAGCAGGATCGACAGCACCCACGCGACGCGCGCACGCAGCAAGATGCCGATGGCCATGGTCGCGAGGCCGGCCGCGATCACGACCTGCGGCAGCACGACGAGCCCCGCGTTGTCGACGAGGTTCAGCGCATCGGCAAGCCACGCACCGTGGCGGCCGAGCTTCGCGTTGTCGACGACCGGGCGCAGCACCATCAGTGCATCGAGCGCGAGGAGAAGGGCGAGATACCAATGCAGGCCGATCGGCGCGAACAGGCGCCGCAGGCGGGTAGTGACGTGCTTCATTCAGTCGCCCGGCAGGCCGGGCATGTCCAACGAACCAGGCGCTACCCTAAAGCATTCCGCGATCGGCTGCTTTTTCGCGGGGCCCGGCGGCGGTGGCGACAACGCGCGCAGCGGCGGCCGTTCAGTTCCAGCCGGCCATGATCGCGCCCATCCCGACGAGCAGCCCGCCCGTGACGCGGTTCATCGCGCGCATCCGCGCGGGCCGCTGCAGTGCGCGGCTCAGCCGGTGCGAGAACAGCGCCATCGACGCGACGCCGCCCGCGAACAGCACCGCGAAGGTCGCCGAGAGCAGCAGGAACTGCTGGTTCAGGCTCCAGTCGGCGTCCGGGACGATGAACTGCGGGAAGAACGACGGGAAGAACAGCAGCGTTTTCGGATTCAGCCCCGAGGTCGCCAGGCCGCGCCAGAACAGCGCGCGGTGCGAGTCGGTCTCCGGCGTTGCCGCTCCGGCGGGGCCGGCCGCGGTGGCGGGCGCGCCGGCCGGCGCGCGGCTGAGCCATTGCTTGCAGCCGAGCCAGACGAGGTAGGCTGCGCCGGCCCAGCGCAGCACGGTCAGCGCGCGCTCGTCGAGATGCACGAGCGAATTCAGGCACAGCGCGGTCAGCGCGAGTTGCATCAGCACGGCGAGCGTGCCGCCCCAGACGCACGGCAGCGCGCGGCGCCATCCGGCGCGCAGCGCGTGGTTCATGGTGAGGAGGTTGACGGGGCCGGGAGCGTAGACGAGAACGGCGGAAGCAGCGAGAAACGAGAGGTAAAGCCTGAACGACATGACGGGTAGGGCAGGAACAGGAACACGGGCGCCGAAGCCGCGCGGCCGGATAGGCGCGCGGGCGGCGGGGAATCGCATGCCTGCTGGCCGGCACCGCAACTCGTGATTGCGGCCGTGCGTCCCGCTGCGAAGGGGTTGTCGCGGGGAGCGTGCCGGACAACAGGCATGGGGAAAATATATCAAGGGGCCGGATTAAAAGGCTTCCGCATTTCCACACAAACCGACACAAATCCGGAATGTCGTTCAGATAGAATCGCGCTTTTCAGTAGAAGATTCTTCCTGCCATGGCCACACGTGAACGCTCGCCGAAAACGCTCGACAGCCAGGACCGCAAGATCCTGGGTGCACTGCAGAAAAATGCGCGCCTGTCGAACGCCGAACTGGCCGAACAGATCGGCATGTCGACCACCGCGTGCTGGAACCGCACACGGCAACTCGAGGTGGACGGCTACATCGACGGTTATGTCGCGCTCGTCAACCAGCGGAAGCTGGGCTATGCGGACATCGTGATCCTCGAAGTCACGCTCGATCGCCACGAGGACGACGCGCTCGCCCGCTTCGGCGAGGAACTCGCCGCGCTGCCCGAAGTGCTCGAGGCGTATCTGGTGTCGGGCGAGTACGACTACTGGATCAAGGTCGCGGTGGACGGCACGGCCGGCTACGAGCGCTTCCTGCGCGAAAAGCTGTACAAGATTTCGAGCATCCGTCACAGCCGCTCGATGTTTGCACTGCGCTGCATGAAGGACGTGCCGTCGATTCAGGTGTGAGGAAGGCAGGGGTGAGATGCGGCCGTCGTTGAAACGACGGCGCTTGTGGCTGCGCGTATGCGCGCAGAAAGCCGGCAATCGCGCGGGGGATAAGCCGCGCGGCGCGGTTCGGTACCGCGGCCGGCAACGCGGATGAATCTTCCGTCCGCGATGGTCCGGACTACCCACGTGCTGGCTGGATAACGGCTGCCCGCCCGGGCAACCGTCAGACAGAACCGCGCCGAAGCCGATTCGATACCGCGTCGACGCGGATTGCCGCCGGCATCGGCTTCAAAGCGACCTCGACACGCTCCCGACACCGGGAGCGCATTCAACCGGGGCAACTCTTGCCGGTTTCCACGTTGTTTGCCGCGCCAGGCGTTGCCGGGTGCCGCGGCCTTGTGGCGCGCATCCGGGCAAGCGGATCAGGACGGCATCGTGCGGCCGGCTGTTGGCCGGTCGTACCGCTCAGCGCGGCAGGCGTGCGTGTGCTTCAGCGATGACTTCGCAGGTCTCGAGGTGGAGTGCCCAAGCTTCTGCAATCAGCTCGCCCACACGTGCGAGCCAGCCAGCGGATTCGGTGGAACGGTCGGAGACATTAGACGTTTGCATGACGAAGCCCCATATAGGTGGCGAGTTAGGGATAACCCTAATCATAGCGAAACGCCTCCGCCTTGTGAAATGCGATTTCGTTATATGAGAATTACTGACAATTTGTGTTGCTGCTTCGCAACATGAATATCGGGTGCCTTGGCGCGGCCGTGCTGGCGCGACGAGGCCGTGCCGGCACGGCCTCGCATCGAACAAAAGAGGGGGATTCGGGCGCTGCGGAGGATGGCGGAAGCGGGCGTCGGCTTACGGGCCGATCCACCCGAACCGCCACGACAGCCGCCGCGTCGCGGCGAGCAACGCCTGCGCGAGATCGCTGTCCGGCCCGCGCGGGAAGCCGCGCGACGAACCGATGATCGCGATCACGAGCCGGATGCTGCCGGTGTGATCGAACACGGGCGCGGCGACCGTCCCGATGCCCGGCACCGGCGCGTCGAACGCGAAATCGAGCGCGTCCGCGCGGATCGTCGCGAGCCGCGCCCGGAAAGCGTCGTCGGTCGGCGGGGCGATGCGGCCCGCGAGGCGCACGGGCTCGTCGGCGAGCAGGTCGGCCAGCACGTCGTCGGACATGCCGGCCGCGAAAATCCGGCCGATCGCCGTATTGACGAGCGACATCACGGTGCCGACCTGAAGGCTCACGTGCTGCGGCCGCGCCGATTCCTCGAGGCGGATCACCGTCGGGCCGAGCGGCCCGAGCGTCGCGGCCGCCACGCTCATGTCGGTCGCGCCGGCCAGCGCGACGATCTCGGCTTCCGCGTCGCGCGTCGGCGACACGCGCTGCATCGCGATCAGGCCGAGCGCCTGCCCGAGCGGGCCGCCGCCGAAGCAGCCGGTGTCGTCGCGGCTCAGCAGGCCGATCTTCTGCAGGCTGACGAGATGCGGAAAAGCCTTCGCGGCCGGCATGCCGGCCGCCGCCGCGAGATCGCGCAGCGGCAGCGCGCGGCCCGCCGACACCAGCGCGAGCAGCAGCTTGCCGGTGCTGTCGAGCGCGTTGATCCCGCGCTGCGCCTTCGCATCGTCGGCCAGCGCGGGCGG
>NZ_QOBB01000190.1:0-14192 GCF_024704855.1 Burkholderia sp. HAN2018
GGCCGCCGATGCGCTGGCGGGCCTGCAGCGCGCGACGGCCCGGGCGCGGCGCATCGCGCGGGAGCAGACGGAGTTGCGCGTGTCGGTCGGCGCGCGTTTCGCGACGCACTGGCTGCTGCCGCGCCTGCCGCGTTTCAGGGCCGCGCATCCGGCGTTCGAGCTGACGTTCGACATCACCGACCGGTTGCGCGATTTCGACGATGACGACGTCGATGTCGCGATCCGCTTCGGCACCGGGCGCTATCGCGACGCGTGCGCGCAGCGCCTGTTCGATACGTCGGTCGTCGCGGTCTGCGGCCCGGCACTGCTGTCGGCCGGGCCGCCGTTGCGCAAGCCGCGCGATCTGCTGCGCCATACGCTCTGCCAGGTCGATTGCGAAGTCGACGGCGTGACCTGGCCGCGCTGGTCGGCGTGGATGGCCGCGGCCGGCATCGACGGTTTCGACGACAGCCGGTGTGTGTCGTTTCCGGATTCGAGCCACGTCGTGCAGGCCGTGACGGACGGCACGGCGGTCGGTCTTGCGGAACCGCACATGATCGCGCGCGATCTCGCGGAAGGGCGCGTCGTGCAGCTGTTCGACGTGAGCGTCGGGGTGGCGCCGGGCCTTGCTTATCACGTCGTGTATCCCGAACGCACGCAGGACGATCCGCGCATCGTCGCACTGCGCGGCTGGCTCGCGGACGAGGTCGCGACGATGCGCGCGTAGCGGTAGCAGCGGCGGCGCATGCTATCGTGCCCGCATCTCCACCGCACGATGCCCGGTTCCGGGCGTGTTCTTCCGATGAGTCAACCTGAAAACGACCTCGCGATCCTGCTGCGCACGATGCAGCCCGAACTGCATCCGGGTGCGTTCGCCTTCGTGTCGCTGCCGGCCGATGCAGACGTATCGTTATCCGAAGTCATTGCGACGTTCCGCGAAGCGGAAGGGCTGACGGTCGTGGTCGACGAGGAAACGGCTGCACGTCGCGGCTGGCCGGTGCTGTTCCGCTCGGCCTGGATCACGCTGACCGTGCATTCCGACCTGGCGGCCGTCGGCCTCACGGCGGCGTTCGCGCGGGCACTCGGCGCGGCCGGCATCAGCTGCAACGTGATGGCGGCCGCGTATCACGATCACATTTTCGTGCCGTTCGACGACGGCCCGCGCGCGCTCGATGCGCTCGTCGCGCTCCAGCGCGACGCGACGCGCGGCTGACGCGCGAAGGGCATCCGGGACGCGCCAAAAAGAACGAGCCCGTCACCGGGCCCGAGAACGGAGAGGATTGCGCCGGGCACTCACGCCCGGCGCACGGCGGCTTACTTGTTCGCGCCACCCTCGAACCAGGCGGCGAGCTTCGTCCGCTCGTCGTCGGTCATGTGCGTGACGTTGCCGATCGGCATCGCCTTCAGGCGCACCGCCTGTTCGTAGATGCGCTGTGCGTTCTTCGACACTTCGTCCGGCGTGTCGAACATCACGCCCGCGGGTGCGCTGCCCATCAGCGTCGGCTTCGACGAGTGGCACTCGACGCAGCGTTGCTGAAGGATCGGCATGATGTCGTTGATCACGATCTTCGGTGCGTTGGCCGCTTGCGCTTCCGGCGCGACCGGCTTCGGCATCGTCCAGACCAGCGCGCCCGACAGCAGTGCGACGCCGCCGATCGGCAGGTACCACAGCTGCTTGCCGCGGTGACGCATCACGAAGAACTGGCGGATCAGCGCGCCGGCCAGCATGATCAGCACGAGCACGACCCAGTTGAACTTGTTCGTGTAGGTCATCGCGTAGTGGTTCGACAGCATCGCGAACACGACCGGCAGCGTGAAGTACGTGTTGTGCACCGAGCGCTGCTTGCCGCGCTTGCCGTAGATCGGGTTCGGCTCTTCGCCCTTGAGCATCTTGTCGACCATCTTGCGCTGGCCGGGGATGATCACGAAGAACACGTTCGCCGACATGATCGTGGCGAGCATCGCGCCGACGATCAGGTAGGCGGCACGGCCCGCGAAGATATGGCACGCGAGGTAGGCGGCGGCGACCACGTAGATGCCGACGCAGATGCCGAGCACGCGGTCGTTGGTGCCGAGGATGCGGCACAGCGAGTCGTAGACGATCCAGCCGGCCGCGAGGAAGCCGAGTGCGGACGCGACGGCGACCACCGGACCCATGTCGAGCACGCTCTTGTCGATCAGGTAGGTGTTCGGTGCGAGCAGGTACAGCACGAAGAACAGCGAGAAGCCCGACAGCCAGGTCGTGTACGACGGCCACTTCGACCAGTGCAGGTCATTCGGCATTTCCGGCGGGGCGACCGTGTACTTCTGCATGTTGTAGAAACCGCCGCCGTGGACATGCCACAGCTCGCCGAACACGCCGCGCTTGCGCTGGTTCGGGTCGGTCGGCGGTTTCAGGCTGTTGTCGAGCGCGACGAAATAGAACGACTCGCCGATCCACGCAATGGCGACGATGACGTGCAGCCATCGCAGCGCGAGGTTCAGCCAGTCGGTGATGAAGCCTTCCATGAAACTCCTCCAGACTCAAATCGTTTGTTTGATGCGGGCGCTGATTCGAATGTCAGCTGCCGCGATAGGTGCTGTACGACCACGGCGACACGAGCAGCGGCACGTGGTAGTGCGAAGCGGTGTCGGCGATGCCGAAGCGCAGCACGACGCGGTCGACGAAGCGGGGTTCGGGCACCTTCACGCCGAGCGACGCGAAGTAGTCGCCGGCGTGGAACACGAGTTCGTATTCGCCGGCGGCGAGCGCGGCGCCTTCGAGCAGGGGTTCGTCGCAGCGGCCGTCGCTATTGGTGAGCACGGTCTTGAGCGCGCGGCGCGATTCGCCGTCCAGCGCGTAGAGGTCCACCTTGATTGCCGCGCCGGGACGGCCGTGCGCCGTATCGAGTACGTGGGTAGTGAGCTTTCCCATTCGTTGTGTCCTTATGTGAATGCGGGGTTCGGCGGCGACTCGATCCATTGACTGTGCGGCGGATCGAGGCTCCACGTCACGTGGCTACATACCCGTCGGCGAGATTGAAGCGAGCGCCGTGCAGGCATTGTAAAAAGGTTCCCCGCGCAAATACGGGCGCGATATCAAAGATAATGCGCCGCGCATGAGCGGCTGTCGACGGTATGCCGGATACCGCTTCCGGCGGGCTTTTCGGGTGTTTCCGGCCTTTCGCCGGGTGGTGCGCGGCGTACCATATCGAAACCGTGAAGCGCGGTATTCCGGATCGCGCATTGTGTGCGGCGCGTGCTTGGGCGATCCTCCCGCCGTGCGCGTCGGCCTGTGGCCCGCGCGTACCCCGAAGACGGCGAGCACGCCGGGTAACCGGGCCAGGGCGTTCGAACGGACGCAGGCACCGGAGCGTGCCGCGATTCAGCGTTCGAACGGCTGTGTGACCGCCTCCAGGATCAACGCCTGGAGGCAGACCGACGCGGAGAACGCATGAACCTCGAGCAGCACGCTGGCGCACGCGCGCCGAACCCTTCCTCATCCCGCCCGAAAACCCTGCTGGTCAAGCACGCCGACGTGCTCGTGACCATGGACGACACGCGCCGCGAGCTGCGCGACGCCGGGCTCTACATCGAAGACAACCGGATCGTCGCGGTCGGCCCGAGCGCCGAGCTGCCCGACACGGCCGACGAAGTGCTCGACCTGCGCGGCCACCTCGTGATCCCGGGGCTCGTGAACACGCACCACCACATGTACCAGAGCCTGACGCGCGCGGTGCCGGCCGCGCAGAATGCCGAACTGTTCGGCTGGCTCACGAGCCTGTACCGGATCTGGGCACACCTGACGCCCGAGATGATCGAGGTATCGACGCTCACCGCGATGGCCGAGCTGCTGCAGTCGGGCTGCACGACGTCGAGCGACCACCTGTATATCTACCCGAACGGCAGCCGCCTCGACGACAGCATCGGCGCCGCGCAGAGGATCGGCATGCGCTTTCACGCGAGCCGCGGCTCGATGAGCGTCGGCCAGCGCGACGGCGGGCTGCCGCCCGATTCGGTCGTCGAGCGCGAGCCCGAGATCCTGCGCGACACGCAGCGCCTGATCGAGACCTATCACGACGAAGGCCGCTACGCGATGCTGCGCGTGGTGGTCGCGCCGTGCTCGCCGTTCTCGGTGAGCCGCGAGTTGATGCGCGACGCGGCCGTGCTGGCGCGCGAATACGGCGTGTCGCTGCACACGCACCTCGCGGAGAACGTCAACGATATCGCGTACAGCCGCGAGAAGTTCGGGATGACGCCGGCCGAATATGCGGAAGATCTCGGCTGGGTCGGCCACGACGTGTGGCACGCGCACTGCGTGCAGCTCGACGATGCGGGCATCGGCCTGTTCGCGCGCACCGGCACGGGCGTCGCGCACTGTCCGTGCTCGAACATGCGGCTCGCGTCGGGCATCGCGCCGGTGAAGAAGATGCGTCTCGCGGGCGTGCCGGTCGGCCTTGGCGTCGACGGCTCCGCGTCGAACGACGGCGCGCAGATGGTCGCGGAAGTGCGGCAGGCGCTGCTGCTGCAACGGGTCGGTTTCGGGCCCGATGCAATGACCGCGCGCGAAGCGCTCGAGATCGCGACGCTCGGCGGCGCGAAGGTGCTGAACCGCGACGATATCGGCGCGCTGAAGCCCGGCATGGCCGCCGACTTCGCCGCATTCGACCTGCGCCAGCCGCTGTTCGCGGGCGCGCTGCACGATCCGGTCGCGGCGCTGGTGTTCTGCGCGCCGTCGCAGACGGCGTACACGGTGGTGAACGGGAAGGTGGTGGTGCGGGAGGGGCGGCTGGCGACGCTCGATCTGCCGCCTGTCATCGCGCGGCATAACGCGCTGGCGCAGGCACTCGTGGAGGCGTCGCGCTGATGCACTGAGCTGGAGAGTGCGCCGCGCGCTGCACGTCGGGCGCGTGGCGCCCGAGGCCGGGATCCGTCACGCGCGGCCGCACGAGGCCGCTTCGGGCCACGCCGGGCCACACCGCAGCGGCGTGGCCGGCGCGCGCGTCGTGCGCGCTTACGCTTCGATCAGCGTGCGGGTGGCTTCGGCGACGAGGCTGCGCAGCCAGCGCACTTCGTCGGAGTAGTGGCAGCGCTCGTGCCACAGCTGGTAGTACTGCATCGGCGGGAAGTCGAGCGGTGCCGGCACGACCGACAGCGGCAGGAACTTCGCGTAGTGATCGGCGAACAGGCGCGTCGTCGTGAAGATCAGGTCGGACTTCACGAGCACGTACGGCGCGAGGTTGAAGTACGGCAGCGTGACGACCACGTGGCGCTTGAGCCGTTCGCGCGCGAGATGCACGTCGATCGCGCCGCGCTGGCCGACCGAGTATGGCGTCGGCGCGAGATGCGGCGCGTTCAGGTACTGGTCGAGCGTGAGCCCGCCACGCTTCGCGAACGGGTGCGCGTTGCTCATCAGGCAGACGATTTCGTCGACGAACAGGTTCGACAGGTGCAGCTGCTCGGGCGGTTCGGGCCAGTTGCCGACGACGATGTCGAGCTTGCCGTCCTCCAGCGCGAGCTCGTAGTCGAAGGCGGGGCCGAGCGAATGGAACTCGAGCGTCGCGTTCGGCGCGGCCAGGCGAAAGCGCTCGACGACGGTCGGCACGAACAGCACGTTCAGGTAGTCGGGGCAGCCGATCCGGTAGCAGCGGATCGACGTGGCCGGGTCGAAGTTGTGCTGCTGGAACTTGATCCGCTCGATTTCACGCAGCGCGTTCTGCACGGGCTCGAGCAGGCGCAGCCCGTATTCGGTCGGCACCATGCCGGATTTGCCGCGCACCAGCAGCGGATCGCCGGTGATGTCGCGCAGGCGCCGCAGCGCGGCGCTGATCGCCGGTTGCGACTGGTTCAGTTTGACGGCCGCGCGCGTGACGCTGCGCTCCATCAACAAGGTGTGCAAGACGCGCAAGAGGTACGTGTCGATCGCCTCGCGTTGCTGACTCATGATTTCTCCGGGTTATATGGCTGGGCTGATCGAGGGGTACTGTGGGTATATCGTTTTTAATATGAACGAAAATCAGCGTCAAGAGATGGATACCCGCAGGCACCCGCCGGCCGGGCCGCGACAAGGGGCCTGAACGGGGCTGCAAGCGGGCGCGCCGCGCCGTGCGGAGGCACGTGTGGTGCGACTCCGGATCGCGGCGCGGCGTGGGGTGCGACGGGCGCGTCAGTCGTCGATGCGCATGCCGACCTTCAGCGTCACCTGCCAGTGAACCACCTGGTCGCCTTCGATGTGGCCGCGCGTTTCGGTCACCTGGAACCAGTGCAGGTTGTGCAGTGTCTTGCCGGCTTTCGAGATCGCGTTGCGGATGGCGTCGTCGCTCGATTGCTGTGACGAACCGGTCAGTTCGATCATCTTGTACACGTGGTCGCTCATGATGCGCTCCCTGGGATATCGGCATATATCGCCGGTGCAGGTCGCGTTCCCGAAGCGGCGCCGCGCGTGCCCGGCTTCTTGAGTGATAGGTATGATGGGCGGCAAGTGCAACCCATATCGGAGACGAGGAACATCGTGGAAGTCGGATTTTGCGGACCGGGATTGATGGGCGCGCCGATGATTCGGCATTTGCTGGCGGCCGGGCATCGGGTCAGCGTGTGGAATCGTTCGCGCGACAAGGCCGAGGCGCTCGTGAAGGATGGCGCGCAAGTGGCCGGCACGCCGCGTGAACTGGCGGAGCGCGTCGATACGGTATTCGTGTGCGTGCTCGACGGCCGTGCGGTGGGCGACGTCGTGTTCGGCGAGCACGGGCTGCTGGCCGGCGACGCCGCCGCGCGTCGCCTGCAACGCATCGTCGATCATTCGAGCATCCCGCCCGCCGCGACGCGCGATTACGCGGCGCGCGCGGCCGCACTCGGCGTCGGCTGGATCGATGCGCCCGTATCGGGCGGCGTGCCCGGCGCGCAGGCCGGCACGCTCGCGGTGATGGCTGGCGGCCGCGCGGCCGATCTCGACACGGTGCGGCCGCTGATCGACACGTACGCGTCGCGCATCACGCACATGGGCGACGCGGGCGCGGGGCAGACGGCGAAACTGTGCAACCAGGCGATCGTCACCGCGACGGTGACCGCGATTGCCGAGGCCGTCGGTCTCGCGCAGGCGAGCGGCATCGATGCCGCCCGGCTGGCCGAAGCGCTGGCCGGCGGCTGGGCCGATTCGGTGCTGCTGCAGACGTTCGTGCCGCGCATGACGTCGGGCGGTCATGCACCGATCGGCGCGCTCGGCACGTTTCAGAAGGACGTCGATGCGATCGCCGACGCGGCGCGCGACACGGGTGCGGTGATGCCGGTGTCGGCCACCGTGCAGCAGGTGCTGCGGCTGGGCGCCGCGCAAGGGCTCGCCGGCGCCGATTTCGCCGCGTTCATCGACATCGTGCGGCCCGGCAACGGGCGTCGGCTGGTGTCGTGACGGGCAAGCGGGGCGGGTGAATGGCGGATGGGCCGCCCGGAGGCGGCCCATCGAATGGCAGGCGGATCAGCCGAGGGAGCGGGGTGTCGTGTCGCCGGCGTTCTGGCGGCCGAGCCCGCCGCGCAGGCTCGCTTTCGTGCCTGCACCAAACTCGGGCAGGATGCGCGCACGCGCACGGCTGGCGAACACGAGGAAACCGAAGCCGTTCGCTTCGTACCAGTAGCCACCGTTCTCAAGGCCGTCGAGCGGCTGCTCGAGCGCGTTGGCGATCGATTCGATGCAGCGCTTGCGCAGCTCGGCGATGGCGGGATAGGGCGGCTGGGCGCCGCGCACGCTGCACAGGAGCACGTCGAGACCGGGCAGCACGTGTGCGTACAGGACGGGTTCGTCCTGCGCACGGGCGCGGGCAATCTTGGTGTCGAGCTGGGCAAACGGTTTCGAGTGGCGCAATACCGCGAGGAATGACTCCTGGCCATCCTGCTGGGCACGCCGACGTTTTTTCGGGAAGGACATAAACACTCGCCTCAAAAACAATTGCAAGAAATGCGGCATTTTCATGCGACCCACTCCCGGCTATGTACGCCGCATGTCGATCCTTTATAGCACACGAAAATGCTGCCTTCGTGCAGTACGACGATCAATGTCTCCCGTCGACCTGCTCGCCATGATCGACACAGTCAGCGTCTTGGCGCCCGTACTGTCGTTTAGTCTCCATCATAGACCTGCTTTTCCCGCGCGTGCATTCGCCCGTCACAAAAAAGTGAGATAGGCCGCATGCGGCGGTGCATCGCGCGCGCAATAAAAAGGCCCGCACGGGGCGGGCCTGGCAGGCGGGGGGCTCGGCGATCAGCGCTGCTTCAGCGAATCGCGGATCTCGCGCAGCAGCACCGTGTCTTCCGGCGTCGCGGCCGGTGCGGCTTCTTCCGGCTTGCGCAGCTTGTTGATGAATTTCACCATCAGGAAAATGATGAACGCGAGGATGACGAAATTGATCGCCACGGTGATGAACGAGCCGTAGCCGAACGCGGCGACACCCGCGGCCTGCAGGTCCTTGAACGAATCGGGATTACCCTTGAACGTCGGGGGGATGGTGCCGAGCAGAACGAACTTGTTCGAGAAATCCAGACCGCCCGTCAGCACGCCGATCACCGGCATGATGAGGTCTTTCACGACCGAGTCGACGATCTTCGAGAACGCGCCGCCGATGATCACGCCGACGGCGAGATCCATGACGTTGCCCTTGACGGCGAACTCCTTGAATTCCTTGATGATGCTCATGAGCGGCTTTCTCCTGTTGGGGGCGAGGGGAGGCGTGCCGCGACGCGCAGGGATGCAGAGCGTCGAATGAGGGTCGGTGGCACGCCGATGGCCGCATGATAGCGAACGCTCCCCATTGCCGGTAGTCCATCTTGAAATGATTGACAAATCCGCGCGTCGGTGCGGCCGGCGCTGAAGGGGAGCGTGGCGTGCGTTGCAGTGCGTCGCAGTGTGTCGACGCGCTGCGGGGCGTCAGGTGTTGTCGTCGGTCCAGCCGTCGTCGTTGCTGCCGAGGTCCATGCCGCCGCCGCCGCTGTTGCCGTCGCTCCAGTTCGACGCATCGCCGCGGCCGAGGTCGAAGCCCGGATCGTTGTCCTGCCGGTGGCGTTCGCCGTCGACGATCACGTCGCGTTCGACCACGCGCTCGCGGCCGCCCGACATCGCCTCGCCGAGCAATACGCCCGTCAGCAGGCCGCCCATGCCGCCGCCGAAACCGCCGCCGCCTTGCTGGATCACGACAGGCGGCTGCTGTTGCGGGTAGGTTTGCGGCGGATACGGCTGGCCCTGCGCGCCCGTCATGCGATCGGCTTCCTGCGCATACACGGAGCCGCTGCCGTTCGCCGGTGCAGCAGGTTGCGCGGCCGGGTCGGGACGCCCCTCGACGCGTGCCTTCGCGCTCGCATGGCGCTGTTCGAGTTCGTCGACGCGATAGGGCGGTACCGGATTCTTGCCGTTGGACAGCGTTTCGACGAGCGTGCGCGCGTCGGTCTCGATCGCTTCGAGTTCGCCCGTGAGCGCCGCGGCCCCCGGCGCCGTCGACAGCTTCGCGTCGAGCTTCAGCGGGCGGATGTCGTTCAGCACGTCGGTGGCGCGCTTGAGCTGCGTGCGGCGTTCGTCGTCGGCGCGGCTGTCGTCGGCCGTGCGCGCGCGCCGCAGCGTCCAGCGCAGCACCAGCGCGATCACCGCGACGATCAGCCCGAGGCCGATCCACATGCCGGTCGACGGGCCGTGTTTTTCGGCCGGCGCGGCAGCGGGCGCGAGCGACGATTGCAGCGTGCCGGCCTGCGTCGCCGACGGCGCGTTGCCGCTCACGCGCGCGGCGTCGGCGCGAATGCGCGACTCCGTCTGGGCAAAGCGCGACGCATCGGTGAACTTCAGTTGCGGATCGAGCGACTTCGCGCGCTGCAGCTGCGCGAGCGCATCGGACGCGCGGCCCTCGCGGTCCAGCACCTGTGCATACAGGTAGCGCGCGTGCGCATTGTTCGGATGGGCGTCGATGACTTGCGACAGCTGCGTGTCGGCTTGCTGCCAGTTGCGTTGCGCGATCGACTGCTCGACCTGCTGCAGCGACGGGACCGCAAACGCGGCGGACGACAGCAACATCAGCGAGAGGCCGAGTGCGGCGAGAGATTTCTTCATGGTCGAACCGGGCGCAGGCGCCCGTCTCCTGACGATCGGTTCGCGCCGCGCGCCCGGGGCGGGCGGCGGCGCGGTTGCCCGCAGTTGCCGTTACTGCGCGGGCGTGTCGAGCTGCTTCTTCAGCGCGGCGAGGCGATCCTCGACCGACGGGCCCTTGTTCAGCGCGGCGAGCTTGTCGTCGAGTGCCTTGCCGCTCGACGTGTCGGCGGAATTGAGGCGCGCGTCCGAGCGGGCGTTCTGCAGCGCGACCTTGTCCTCGAGCTTCTGGAAGTCTTCGGACAGGTTCTTGCCGCCGATGCCGCCCAGCGCGCTTGCCGCGACTTCCTTCGCCTGCGCGATTTCCTGCTTGGCCTGCAGGATGTTCGAGCGTGCATTCAGGTCGTTGCGGCGCTGACGCATGTCGGCGATCTGCCCCTTCAGCTTGTCGACCGACGGCTCGAGCGTCGACAGCTCGGCCGCGAGCGCGTCACGCTCGGCTTCCGCGTTCGACTGCGCGCCGAGCGCCTCGCGTGCGAGCGCCTCGTCGCCGGCCTGCAGCGCGCGCTTCGCGCCGTCTTCGTACTTCTTCACCTTGTCGTCGGCCGCATCGCGCTTGCTGCGCTGGGTCGCGACCTGTGCCTCGATCTCGATCAGCGAATTCTCGGCACGGCCGATGCTGTCGTCGAGCTCCCGCACGATCTGCCGTGCGTCGCGCGACGGATCCTGTACCGAATCGGCCGCATCGTTCAGCAGGCCTTTGATCGTGCGCGAAACAGAGTCGAAAAGCGACATGAAATCCTCCGTGGTTGAAAGGCGCCGCGTAGCCGCGGCAGTGCCCGTAGCGAGCCGGTTCCGACCCGCATGAGCCGGCGGATATTACACCACCGGTTCACTTAAATACGGCTTAAACGCGCGAGTTCAAGCGGCGCGCGCATCAGGATGTCGAACCTTTCGCGGTTGAAAGAAAATCGACCGTGCGCACCATATTGCGTGTCCATGATAGGCAGAGGATGCCGACAATACGTTCCTCAAATCACGGCATTGCGGGAATTTTTACAAAAAATCGCGAAGGCACCCGGTCGATTTCATTAAAATGCGCTGTCACGTCGCGGGAACGGATCGCCGCGCGGCGGGGTCTGTCGACGTGACAGCCGCATCACGCTGTACCCGCTCTGATTCATCCGCTTGCATTTCCGCATGCGTCCGAGGGTGCCACGTACGCCCGCCATTCCGACATGCCAATTATCAAACGACCGCCTTCTTCTTCCGACAGGAACGAACCCCACTACACGCTGCGCCGTTCGCCGTCCGGAGCCTATTACCCCGATGACGACGATCGCGACGACGACCGCCGCACCCAGCGCAGCGGCGGCGGCGGGCGCCGTCGCTCGTTCGGCTCGCGCGTCGCGCTGTGGTTCGCCGGCCTGTTCGCGACGCTGGCGATCGTCGGCGCGCTGATCGTCGGCTACGCGCTGGTCGTGATGGCGCCGCAACTGCCGTCGCTCGATGCGCTGACCAACTACCAGCCGAAGGTGCCGCTGCGCGTGTTCACGGCCGATCACGTGCTGATCGGCGAGTTCGGCGAGGAGCGCCGCAGCCTCGTGCGGTTCCAGGACATTCCCGACGTGATGAAGAAGGCCGTGCTCGCGATCGAGGACTACCGCTTCTACGAGCACGGCGGTGTCGACTTCGTCGGCATCCTGCGCGCGGGCGTCGCCGACCTGATGCACGGCGGCGCGCGCCAGGGCGCGAGCACGATCACGATGCAGGTCGCGCGCAACTTCTTCCTGTCGAGCGAGAAGACCTACACGCGCAAGATTTACGAAATGCTGCTCGCGTACAAGATCGAGAAGGCCCTGACGAAGGACCAGATCCTCGAGCTGTACATGAACCAGATCTATCTCGGCCAGCGCTCGTACGGTTTCGCGGCCGCCGCGCGCGTGTATTTCGGCAAGGACCTGAAGGACATCACGCTCGCTGAAGCGGCGATGCTCGCGGGGCTGCCGAAGGCGCCGTCCGCCTATAACCCGGTCGTCAATCCGAAGCGCGCGAAGGTGCGCCAGGAATACATCCTGAAGCGCATGCTCGAGGTCGGCTACATCACGCAGCCGCAGTACGACGAGGCCGTGAAGGAAGAGATCCACGTGCGTACGCCGGGCAACCAGTACGCGGTGCACGGCGAGTACGTCGCCGAGATGGTGCGGCAGATGATGTACCAGCAGTACAAGGACGAAACCTATACGCGCGGGCTGACCGTCACGACGACGATCAATTCGGCCGACCAGGAAGCCGCGTACCAGGCCGTGCGTCGCGGCATTCTCGACTACGAGCGCCGCCACGGCTATCGCGGGCCGGAAGCGTCGATCCAGCTGCCCGCGGCCGGCGACGACCGCGACGAGGCGATCGACGACGCGCTCGCCGATCACCCGGACAACGGCGACCTTCAGTCGGCGGTCGTGCTGTCGGCGTCGCCGAACGCGGTCGAGGTGCAGTTCGTCGGCGGCGCGACCACGACGATCGGGCCGGCCGGGCTGCGCTTTGTGTCGGCCGCATTGAGCCCGCGCGCGAACGATACGCTGCGCATCAAGCCGGGCTCGGTCGTGCGCGTGCTGAAGGACGGCAAGACGGGCTGGCAGGTCGTGCAGCTGCCGCAGGTCGAAGGCGCGCTCGTCGCGATCGCGCCGCAGGATGGCGCGATCCGCTCGCTCGTCGGCGGCTTCGACTTCAACAAGAGCAAGTTCAACCACGTGACGCAGGCATGGCGGCAGCCGGGCTCGTCGTTCAAGCCGTTCATCTACTCGGCGTCGCTCGACAAGGGCATGGGGCCGGCGACGATGATCAACGACGCGCCGCTGTACTTCCCGCCGAGCGTGCCGGGCGGCACCGCCTGGGAGCCGAAGGACGACGACCAGCCGGACGGCCCGATGACGATGCGTACCGGCCTGCAGCGTTCGAAGAACCTCGTGTCGATCCGGATCCTCGCGTCGATCGGCACGCAGTATGCGCAGCAGTACGTGACGCAGCGCTTCGGCTTCGATCCCGCGAAGACGCCGCCTTACCTGCCGATGGCGCTCGGCGCGGGCCTCGTGACGCCGCTGCAGCTCGCGACGGGTTATGCGGTGTTCGCGAACGGCGGCTACAAGGTCGATCCGTACCTGATCGCCGAGGTCGACGACGCGCGCGGCCAGCCGCTGCAGAAGTCGCAGCCGGTGCTCGCGGGCAGCACGGCGCCGCGCACGATCGAAGGCCGCAATGCATATGTGATGAACAGCCTGCTGCATTCGGTCGCGACGGCCGGCACGGGTGCGGGCACCAACGCACTGGGCCGCAGCGACCTGCAGGGCAAGACCGGTACGACGAACGACGCGAAGGACGGCTGGTTCGCCGGCTACCAGCAATCGCTCGTCGCGGTTGCATGGATGGGCTTCGACCAGCCGAAGAGCCTCGGCAGCCGCGAGTTCGGCGCGCAGCTCGCGTTGCCGATCTGGGTGAACTACATGCGCACCGCGCTGAACGGCGTGCCCGAGCAGCAGATGCCGATGCCGGACGGCCTGACCTCGATCGACGGCGAGCTGTACTACGCCGATCGCACGCCGGGCAACGGCTTCGTCGCGAACGTCGACATCAACCCGGCCGAGAACGCGATCAGCGCGAACGACGCGCTGGGTTCGGCCGGTGCGGCCGGGCTGGCGCCGCCGCCTGTCACGCCGCAGGAGAAGCAGCAGATCATGGACATGTTCGAGAACAAGTAAGCGGGATACCGCTGTTCATGCATGCGACGGGCGCCTTCGGGCGCCCGTTTTTTTGTGCGTCGAGGCAAGCGGGAGCGGCTGAATCAGAACGACGCGCAGGCAGGCACCACCGTCATGCCGACCGATTCCTGATGAAACTGCTCCATATAGGCCTTGCGGATCGCGGCGAGCCGCACGCGCGTGTCGGGCGTATCGCCGGCGATGATACGGATCACGAAGCTGTCCTCGCGCGTGATGCCGCCCGTCGTGCGGTCGCGCCATTGGCCGTGTGTATCCCAGTAGGTCAGGCCGTCGGGAAAACGCGGCGTGACCGTGTCGGCGAGAAACGCCGCGCGCTCCGCATCGGTGACGGAGCCGTGTCCCGCGATGTCGCGCCCGAACAGCAGGTCGGCCTGCAGCATGCGGCTCTCGCCCGGCCGGGT
>NZ_QOBB01000191.1:0-14024 GCF_024704855.1 Burkholderia sp. HAN2018
CCCCCCCGCCGGACGCCCCCGGGCGCCGCTTCGCCGGCGCCCTGCTCGCATTGACCGGCGGCTATGTCAAAGTTCGTCACGTCCCGCCAAAACCGGCGATTTCCGTGCCACAATCGCCGCAGACAGTCGCCGGGGCAACCTGTCCGAATCACGCGCCGTGCCAGGCGTGCCCGATGACACGCCGGAAACCGGCTGCCGCCCTCGCGAACCAGGTCGCCCGATTCGCCCGCCGCGGCGCACCGGCGCAAATGCAACCATGACAATCCACGGCGCGCCGCTTCCAGGCCAGACGCTCGACGCGATGCCCGGACGCACGACGCCGCAGAGGAAACCAACCGGTGACGGACATCAATGAAGCCGCCTCGGGCGGCACCCGCAAGCAACGGCCGGCGGTCGGCATCTCGCTGTTTGCGCGCGACGGCCAGGCGATCTGGGAAAACGGCATCCACCAGAACATCGCGTTCCTCGCGATGATGCTCAAGCGCTCGGATCGCGTCGGCCCCGTCTACTTCCTGAACGGCGGCGACGCCAACGCGCTGCCGGCCGGCCTCGAACTCGACGGCCTCGACATCCCGCTCGTGAAACCCTCCGACGTCACGCACGAACTCGACGTCGTGATCGAAATGGGCGCACAGCTGCCGGTGGAGTGGCTCCGACACATGAAGGCGCTCGGCAAGAAAATCGCCGCGTTCTTCTGCGGGCACGTGTACGCCGGTCTGTGCGAAACCCCGATCTTCGGGAAGCCGTCGGGACACGTCTTCAACGGCGCGCCGTTCGACGAAGTCTGGCTGCTGCCGCAATACGACAAGACCGCGGCGCCGATGCTGCGGACCATCCTGCGCGCGCCCGTCCATCTGATGCCGCACATCTGGTCGCCGTACTTCCTCGATCGGCGCATCGCCGCGCTCGCCGCGGAAGGCGCGACGTTCGGCTATCGGCCCGGCCGCCGCCCGTGGTACCTCGCGATGCTCGAGCCGAACATCTCGGTCGCCAAGTCCTGCCACTATCCGATGCTCGCGTGCGATGCGTTCTACCGTGCGCGTCCGGACGCGGTTCAGCACATGTTCGTCGTGAACTCGTTGCACATGAAGGAGCATCCGACCTTCGTGCACTTCGCGAACAGCCTCGATCTCGTGCGCCAGCACAAGGCGACCTTCGAGCCGCGCCTCGACCTGCCGGGCTTCATGGCGCGCCACGCGGATGCGGTCGTGTCGCACCACTGGGAAAACGGGCAGAACTATCTGTATTACGACGTGCTGTACGGCGGTTATCCGCTGATCCACAACTCGACGCTGATCGGCGACGCCGGTTATTACTACCCGGACTTCGATTCCGCCGCGGGCGGCCGTGCGCTGCTCGACGCGTGGCTGCATCACGACGAACACCTCGACGACTACCGCGCGAAGGCCGGCCGGCTGCTGCAGTCGGTCTCGATCGACAACCCCGCGAACCTCGACGCGTTCGTCTCGCGTCTGGTCGCCTGAACCGGAGAATACGCATGTCGGACTCCAATGCCCGTCAAGCGCCCGGCGAGGGCAAGCGTCTCGTCGTCGGCGTGTCGCTGTTCGTGCGCGGCGCCGGCCAGTCGCTGTGGGAAAACGGCATTTTCCAGAACTGCCTGCTGCTGATCCTGCTGCTGCGCCAGTCGCCGCTCGTCGCGGAAGCCGTGATGGTGAACGGCGGCGAACAGGTCGCCGATCCGCAGATGATGCTCGGCGAATGGGATGTGCCGCTCCTGTCGATGGACGAAGCACTGCAGCGCTGCGACGTACTGATCGAAATGAGCGCGCAGTTCGGCGCGGATTACCTGCGCGCGTTCCGCGAGCGCGGCGGCAAGGTCGTCACGATGCGGGTCGGCAACGACTACGTGATCGACATCGAACGCGCGATGTTCAACAAGCCGTCGGGTTTCCTGTTCTCGGGCGCGCCGTACGATGCCGTGTGGACGATTCCCGAATTCGAGCGCTCGTGCCTGCACTATTACCAGACGGGCCTGCGCGCGCCCGTCACGATCGTTCCGCACATCTGGCACCCGATGCTGTTCGACAAGGCGCGCGCGACGCTCGGTGCCGGGCTGTCGTTCGGCTATGAGCCCGGCAAGCCGCGCTGGCGCGTGACGATGTTCGAGCCGAACATCTGCATGGTGAAGACGAGCGTCATCCCGATGCTGGTGACCGAGGAGGCGTATCGCGCGAAGCCCGATTTCCTCGAGTTCGTGCGCGTATGCAACACGCTGCACCTGAAGGAACATGCGACGTTCGTCCATTTCGCGAAGAGCCTCGACATCGTGAACCACGGAGTCACGACGTTCGAGAGCCGCTACGCGGTGTACGAGTTCATGGCCGCATTCGGCGACGCGGTGGTGTCGCACACGTGGGAAAACGCGCAGAACTACCTGTACTACGAGCTGCTGTACGGCGACTACCCGCTGATCCACAACTCGCCGTTCCTCGGCAAGGCCGGGTATTTCTATCCGGACTTCGACTGCCAGGCCGGCGGCCGCGCGTTGCTGAAGGCGTTCGCCGAGCACGACGCGAACCTGGAAGCGTACCGCGAGCAGTCGAAGCACGTGCTCAGCTCCGTGAGCATCTACAACCCCGAGAACGTCGCCGCCTACACGGACGCGATCGCCACCCTCTATCGCGACGCGTGACGCACCGCCCTTTTCCTGACTCGGACATGACCGCACGCACGCCCCTCACCCGCGCCAAATGGCTGATCGGCTGCGCCGTCACATCGGTCGCGATCGGCGCGCATGCGCAAGCCGACGGCGAATCGGCCGACGCGCTGCTCCGCGACTCGGACGCCGTGTTCAAACAGCTCGACGCCGGCCAGTACAACGCCGTGTGGACCGATGCCGCCGCGTTCGTGAAGGCGCGCATCAAGCAGGACCAGTTCGCGTCGGACATGCAGCGTGCGCGCCAGTCGGTCGGCGCGGTGCGTCATCGCGGCTGGGCGCAGATCACGCGCATCCGCTACACCAACGCGTCGACGACACCCGACGGGCTCTACGCGAACGTCGATTACGCGACGACGCTGACGAGCGGCGCGACCATGTTCGAGAAGCTGAGCTTTCGCCGCGAGGATGACGGCCACTGGCGCCTGACCGGCTATGTGCCGCGCTCGTCGCAAAACTACACGCCGTAACCCGCGCAACGCCCGCACCACGGAGCCGTCATGAAACTCAATGTCGCGATAACGATGAACGTGCAGCGCGACTCGACGCAGTCGATCTGGTACAACGGCGCGAACCAGCACTGCGTGTACCTGTACATGCTGCTGAAGCAGTCGCCGCTGATCGGCGAGGTCTGGCTCGCGCACGACGAAGGCGTGACCGAGTATCCGCAGGCGCTGATGATGGACGCGTTCGGCGACGCGCTGCGGCCGCTGTCTGCCGTCGTCCACCAGACCGACCTGCTGATCGAGATGAACGCGTTCGTCGACTCGACGCACACCGACGCCGTGCGCCGACGCGGCGGCAAGTGCGTGTCGTACCGCTTCGGCAACGACTACGTGATCGCCGTCGAGACGATCAACTTCGAGAAGAACTCGTGGCGGCCGAACCCGCACCGCGTGCAGTTCGACGAGATCTGGACCAACCCGCAGCACATGCACACGTGCGCCGCGTATTTCCAGGCCGTGTACCGCGCGCCGGTGATCGAGCTGCCGCACATCTGGTCGCCGTATTTCATCGAGCGCAGCCTCGACGCCGATCCCGAACTGAAGGCGCGCTTCGGTTATCGGAACCACGGCCCCGCGAAACGCATCGCGTTCTTCGAGCCGAACCTGAACGTCGTGAAAAGCTCGATCGTGCCGATGCTCGCCGCCAACGCGTGCTACGTCGAGCATCCGGAGCTCGTCGAGCACGTGTACATGACCAACACGTTCGACAAGAAGGAAAACGTCGCCTTCAAGCATCTCGCGCTCGGGCTCGAGATGGTGCGCGACGGCAAGGCGACCGCCGACGTGCGCGCGCCGTTCGTCGCGTGGGCCGCGCATCACACCGACATCGTCGTGTCCCACCACTGGGAAAACGGCCTCAACTACCTGCTGTACGACGCGCTGTACGGCAACTACCCGCTCGTGCACAACTCGCCGTTCCTGCGCGACGTCGGTTATTACTATCCGGACTTCGAGATCTTCGATGCGGCGCGTGCGATCGCGACCGCCGCGCAGACGCACGACACGCGGCTCGACGAATACGCCGCCGCGGCACGCCGCTGCCTGCACCAGGTCGACACGCTCGCCGCGCACAACGTCCACGCGTATTCCACGCAGATCCAGCACCTGTTCGCCGGCCGCGCACTCGGCTGACCTCATTCGCCCCTGCTACCGCCCATGAATCAGACCGTCCGCAATTTCGTCGTGATCGATTCGATTCACGGTCCGTTCGTCATCAACCGGCACTGCGCGTACCAGGCCGAAGCATTGATCAAGACCGGGCGGCCGCACATCCAGGATGAGCTCGACACGATCCTGAAGGTGATCGACCAGTTGCCGGACGATGCGATCGCCGTGGACGGCGGCGCGAATGCGGGGCTCGTGTGCGTGCCGATCGCCCACCGGTTGCATGCGCGCGGCGGCCGCGTGTACGCGTTCGAGCCGCAGCGCACGCTGTTCCATGCGCTCGGCGGCACCGTCGCGCTCAACCAGCTCGACAACGTCCATCTGCTGAACATGGGGCTCGCCGGCGCCAACGGCACAATGAAGGTGCCCGACGTCGACTACGGGCAGGATGCCGACTTCGGCCAGGTGTCGCTCGTCGGCGCGCACGCGGAAGGCGGCACGCCGACGCCGGTCGTCAGGCTCGACGCGCTCGGCCTGCCGCGGCTGGATTTCCTGAAGCTCGACATCGAAGGCATGGAGATCGACGCGCTGCGCGGCGCGCGCCGTCTGATCGAGACGCACCTGCCCTGGTGCTGGGTCGAATACTGGAAAGTCGGCGAAGCGCCGATCATCGCCACCTTTGCCGGCCTCGACTACACGTTCTACCGGATGGACCCGCTGAACCTGCTTTGCGTGCCGAACGCGCGCTGGGACAGGCAGCGGCTGGTCATCTCGATCGAACCGATCGCCGTCGCGTCGCCGGCCGACGTCGATGCGCACCCCAACGCAGCCGCCGACACCGACGCGCCTGAAACGCACTGGAACCGCGCACTCGACCATGAGTCGCGCTGCGAGTGGGGACACGCGATCGACCGCTGGCAACGCGCGCGCGGCCGCGGGCTCGACGACGATGCGATCGCGCTGCAACTCGCGTCGTGCTACGGCTTTGCCGGGGCACCCGACGCCGGGCTCGCGGCGCTCGAACGCTTCGGCGATCCGGATGCGTTGCCCGACGCGACGCGCGGCCGCATCGAGCTGATGCGTTCGATGCTGCTGCTGCGCGCCGGCCGGCGCGACGAAGCGGCCCGCGCCACCATCGCGAGCGAAAACGTCCTGACGGCCGCGCAGTTCGGGCTGCCGACGGAGCGGCTCTACCAGGGCCAGCCGCTGCAGGGCAAGCGGCTGCTGGTGCTCAGCTACGGCGGTGTCGGCGATCAGCTCCAGTACGCGCGCTACCTGCATGCGCTCGACACGCTCGGCTGCACGAGCGTGACCGTCATCGTTCCGGACGCGCTGACGGGCCTGATGCGTCACACGTTCCCGCACATCGAATTCATCGGCGCGCACGGCGCGTGGATCGACACGTCGCAGATCGCACACGACTACTGGTGTTCGTTCCTGGTGCTCGCCGCGCAGTTCGGCTATGCGCCGGCGCCCAAAGGATCGGCGGGCGCGTACCTGTCCTGCCCGCCCGGGCATGCGGCCGCGTGGCGCGAGCGCGTGTCGCGCGACGGTCATGCCGCCGGCACGCGTCGCATCGGGCTCAACTGGCGCGGGCGCGACGAAAGCGACGCGCGCTTCCATCGCGCGGCCAGCCTGCGCGACCTCGCGCCGCTGACGCGGCTGCACGGTCACGCCGCGTACTGCATCAACCGCGACCTGTCCGCGCAGTCCGAGCAATCGGACCTGCCGGTGACCTTCCCGCATCACGCGATCGGCGATTTCAGCGACCTGGCGGCGCTGATGCTCGCGCTCGACGCGGTGGTGACCACCTGCACCGCGCACGTCCATCTCGCCGGCGCGCTCGGCGTGCCGGCCGTGCTGCTGCTCAGCCCGAAAGCCGACGCGCGCTGGGAAACCGGCTCGCGCACCGCCCTCTATCCGGGCGTCCGGATCGTGCGCGCCGCGCACGTCGGCCGATGGGACGACGCGGTCGACCGCGCGATGGCGTTCGTGCTCGGCGGATTCGGGAAGGATTGATCGGTTTGGCGCGCGTCCGGGCCGTTACGCGACGATGAGATCGACGCGGGCCGCGCGCATCGCGCCGCGCCCGCGCCCGGCGTGAACAGGCGCTAGACCAGCACCCGGTCGCCGCTCTGCGCGGCGAACACACGGCCATGCCGCCGGCCCGTCCGCGCGAGCACCGCGAAGCAGTGCGCGACCCGCCGGCTGATGCCGCCGGATTGCTTGACGAGGCTGTCGGACACGCCGCGCGCGATCGCCGAATCGTCTCCGCACGCGCCCGCGATGACACCCGCGTAATAGTGGCGCGCGGCCAGTTCGCGGCCGCCGGCGTCGAGCGGCGTCATCCGCTGGATGCGGCGCGCAATGGTTTTCAGTCCGTCGAGATACGGCGCGACGTCGATCGGCACTTCGGTCGATTCGGCGCCCAGCTGCCACAGCATGTCGGCCAGCTCGGCGATCGCGACGAGTTCGCGCGCACCGGCTGCCTGCGTGCCCGTTCCGCTTCCGGCCTTCGTCCCCGCCATGCCCATGCCCCTTTGCGATTCGTCCCGGCCACGCGCCGGCCACGCCCGACACCGGCGTGCGTCGTGCACGCCACCCCGCCTGTTTCCGCGCCGTCACGCGGCGGCCGGCGACCGCCATGAAAATCGGATGCCCTGCGCCCAGGCGACGCCGGCATCCACGATGATCTGCCGGTCGATCTCGCTCTCCACGCCTTCGACGACGACGTGCCGCGCACCTTCATGCGCGAACGCGATCAGCCTGCGGAACTGGTAGCGGCCGATCGCGTTGCGCTTGATCATCGACAGGATCGACCGGTCAAGCTTCACGATGTCGGGATTGCCGACCACCAGGTTGTTCAATGCGCTGAAGCCGACCCCGAAATCGTCGATCGCGATGCGGCATCCGGTCTGCCGGAAGCGGTTCACGAACGAACGACCCGCGACGGGATTCAGCGGCCCCGTCTCCGTGATCTCGACCACCAGCCGCGCCGCGACCGACGGCTCGCGCTCGAGCCGCCTGAAGATGGCCAGCCACGCGTCGTCGACGACCGCGCTCGCCGCCGCCACATTGCAGCCGTAGACGGCAGCCGGATCGGCGCGCAGCGCGTCGATCGTCCGGCCGACCACGAGCCGGTCGAACCATCGCATCAGCCCGAGCGCCTCGAGGCGCGGCAGGAACGCGACCGGCGGCAGCGCATCGCGCTCGCCCCACCGCAATCGCGCCAGGCATTCCTGGTACAGCACACCGCCCGACAGGTCTGCCCGGCACACGGGCTCTTGCGCGAACGCGAGCCGGCTCTCCACGAAACTGCGTACCGACGCGAGGTCGGGATGATCGTCGGGGGCGCCGAACACGAGATCGATTTCGTCACGATTCGCTTCCCGATTCGCCTCCTGGCGAGCTTCGACCGCATTCATCCGGCGCTCCGGCAAATGGCGAGCCGCCGATCGCGGCTCGACCTCAACAAACATGCGAAGCAAACCGATCATGACGTGCTCCGCCGCCTACCCGGCCCATCCTGTTATGTCGATCTTTTCCGGGGAGCGTACTTTTCGCTTCGGCGCGCCGTCAAATTCGATATTTTCAACGATATTCAGTTACTGGAATACACCACGCATGCGCGATACCGATTGTGCGACAGGTCACACTAACGCAAATTACTTAAACCCGATCCGGATATTGTTTATTCAAACCACCTAAACAACCTTGCCCAAATCAATTCCCGCGTAATTTGCGTGCCTCGCAAATTCGAAAGCCTTCAATTAATCAGATAAATACCGGCCCGCGAGGCAGCGCCCTCGCCCGTCGCCGAACTCGCCGTGAAGGCTGGTGGCCCGGCTTGCGCATCGCAGCAAATCGGCTGCCGCACGTCATTCGATCATCGCAGCGCTCAATTTTCCCGTTTCAAACGAATTATTAAATTTCTAAACAGAATCGAACAACCGTTAATCGATAATATCAATTTAAATCATATGATGATTATCGATCAAACCATTTTTAACAATCTTAAATACTTGTTAACCTATAAAATGATTTCCGACGGACTTCCCTCGGAGCCGTCAAATTCGTGCCTTCGAAAACCGTCGAACCGATCGGGTTCGGCGGTTTCTTTTTTAACGGCATTATTTCGTCAGACATTAGGGCGGGACAATCCCGATGGCGGGCCGCGGCGCAACGTGTGCGCCGCGAGAAAAATCGGGCCTTATGCAGCCGATGCGCCGACCAGGTTCGCGAGCAGGGCGTCGTATTCGGCAATGAGCGCGGGATTCGCCGACGTATAGCGACTCAGGATGTCGCGCTGGCGCCGTGTGTACGCTTCCCAGTCGTCATCGTGCGTATGCAGCGCGCGCAGCAGCGCATCGGCGCCCTGCTGCACGTCGTTGTCCGGATAGTAGTAGCCGAGATCGGGCGCGAGGCTCGCGTTGTGCACGAGCGGATAGCCCTGCCAGCACACGTCGAAATAGAAATAGTTGAGCGGGTTCGACCATTGGTGCGACACGACGATATCGGTCAGGTCGGCCAGGAACAGCGGCGTATCGAAGCGCCCGACGAAACTCGCCTTGCCCGCGCGCACGATGTCCAGGTAGTTCATCAGCATCACGAACTCGGGGCTGTCGTGCGCGAGGCGATCGGCGTTCGTCACGTGCGTGAAGCAGATCGCATCCGGATCGCGGCGATACGCTTCGTCGATGATCAGCATCGGATACACGCAGAACTTCACGACGTCGTGGTTCGGCTCCATCACCGTCAGCCGCTTGCCCGGCTCGCTGCGCGGCCGGTATTCGCCGTGCTCCGGCAGCGACTGCGCGCGCGCGCTCAGGAACATCGGGTCCCACACGAACGGCACGACGCGCCCGGGGCAGCGGCGCAGCGACTGCAGGAACGGCAGCGACGACGGCGCGATCTGCGGAATCGCCCACACCTCGTCGTAGCCGCGGTTGATGAACAGCGAATCCCACAGCCGGCGGCCGAACAGCATCGACTCCATCGCGTTGATGTACTCGACGCCGCAGCAGTAACTGACGAGCTTCGCGCCGCGCGCCTTCAGGTAGGCCGTCTGCTCGCCGTCGATCTGCCCGCCTAGCTCGATCACCACGTCGAGCGCATCTTTCATCTCGGCGAATGCGCGCGTGTCGTACACGCTGCGATCCCACGGCAATGCATCGGTGAGCGGTACGTCGGTGGTGTTGACCAGCGTCACGCGGTAGCCGTGCGGCGACGCCATCAGCAGCTTCGCGAGAAACAGCGCGTTCTGCTTGATGCCGTTGATCCACAGGCTTTCGTCAGGGGCACGCAGTCCGATCGTGATACCGATGCGCAGGCCGTTCAGGACAGGGGATGTCATCGTCGGCGGGATGGGAAATTGGATGGGGATGGAATGGATGCAGTGTAGCGCGCGAAGCGCCGCCCGCGTCAAGCGGCGCACGCCGCCGGCAACCCGGCATTCTAGCGGAGTGCCCGCCGCATACTGTCAGGGATGGTCAGCGCCCGGTCGGCACACGCAAGTCCGCGAGACGGTCGTGCGATACTCGGGCGACCTGCCATGCCACCGGGTTGCCGGGCCGTATCGGGATCCAGGGTGGACAGAAAACGACCTCGCAGCAACGCTGTGACATCGCTACGATCAATTTTTCAAACCAGCCTTGACGGGAGGTCAAAGTGGAACAGATCGGGTATTCGTGGCCAACCTTCGATCAACTCACGCAGCATCTGGTCAAGTCGATCAACCCGGGCAGGATTCTGGATGTCGGGGCCGGGGGCGGGAAATACGGGCGCCTGCTCAGGAAGATCGTGCCCGATTGCCGTTTCACGGCGCTGGAATGTGATGAAGAGACCCATCCGTTCCTGATCGAGAACGGCTACGACGACATCATTTCCGGCGTCAGCGACACGCTGTACGAACGGTCCGGCGACTCGTACGACACGATCATCCTGGGCGATGTCATCGAGCACATGCGCCACTCCCACGGTCGCGATCTGCTGGAGTTTCTCAACTATCGATCGCGATACATCATCATCTCGACCCCCGAGTGCATGCCGATGAGCAGCGCATCGTACTTCGAGAGCCACAACTCCGTGTGGCGGCCCGATTCATTCATGTGGCATGACTTCTGGGCCCATCAGCAATGCGGGATCATGCACTTCTACTTGCTCAGGGGGCACCTCGACTGGAACGCACCGCGCCTCGATTCTCTCGTGAACTCCGCAAATGCTTCGAGCCTGTTCAATACGCGCGCCAGCAACGAACACGAGGCCGCCGACGAGAAATTTCTCCAGCCGGTCAACCTGACGCTCCATGATTCCCGGTACCTGGAAAAACTCGATGGCGATCAATACACGGTTTTTCGCCCCATCTGATTTCGTGTACCTGACTGAAAAAGGCGCCGCGCGGCGCCTTTTTCGTTTCTGACATGCGCTCGTCGCGCGCCGGCGCGGAGCCGGCACGCATGGTTTGCCGTCAGATCGCCGCGGTCGTCGGCGCCACGGCGGCCGGGTCGGTGATGCTGGCCTTGCCGGTTTCGACGTGCCCCGCGATGCGGCGCGTCCAGCCGGCGTTCCCGGCCACCGCGAACTGCAGGTCGTACCAGTGGCTGCTGCACGACAGATCCCAGTGCGCTTCGACGCGCTGCCCCGCCGGAACCGTCAACGTGCGCGGTGCGCCGCCGTACGCGACATCGGTCGCCGTGACCGTGAGCGTGCCGGTGCCCGCATTGGCGATCGTCACGTACACGTCGCCGTTGGCCGTGTCGTAACACGGCGTGATTTCAGGCTTCGCGCCGGCATCCGCGGCGGCCGATCCGGCGAAGCGCCGGAAATAGCCGTTCGGCCCCCACACGCTCACCAGGTAGTTGCCGCTCGCATCGAGCGCCCACGTGTCGGTCAGCTGCTTGCCCGCTTCGACCGTGTAGCGGCGCGGCATCGCGGTGGGGTCGCCCGTATAGACCCAGAAATGCGCGCCCTGCGTGCCGGTATTCGCGAATGTCAGCGCGTAGCCTTGCGCCTGGAGCTGGCCGGTCACGTGCAATTCGTACGGCAGCGCACGCGCCGGCCGCGTGCCGGGCTCCTGTGCCGTCACGACCTGCTGCGCGGTGCTGGCCGGTGCGGTCTGCGACGACGCGCGCGAACACTGCAGGTCCGCCTGCGCGACATACGCCTGCGTGCTCGGCAGGGTCGGCAGCGTCGCATCCGATTTCGAGAAATCGAGCGCCGACGTCAGGTCGCCGCAGATCGCGCGGCGCCACGGCGAGATGTTCGTTTCCATCACGCCGAAGCGCTTCTCGATGAATTGCAGCACCGACGTGTGATCGAAGACCTGCGAGCACACGAAGCCGCCCTTCGACCACGGCGAGACCACGAACATCGGCACGCGCGGGCCGAGGCCGTACGGCAGGTTGTCGGCCGTGTACGTACCCGTCTGCGTCGACGTCACGACGTTGTGCCGCTCGAGCGACACGTCCACGGTGCTTATGCCGGAGCCCGGCAGCGTCGGTGCCGACGGCGGCACGACGTGATCGAAGAAGCCGTCGTTCTCGTCGTACATGACGAGCAGGACGGTCTTGCTCCACACGTCCGGATTGGACGTCAGCGCATCGAGGATCGTCGACAGGTAGTAGGCGCCATACAGCGGCGTGAACTTCGGATGCTCCGAATACGCGGCGGGCGGCAGCAGCCACGATACCTGCGGCAGCGCGTTCGCCTGCACGTCGGCCTTCAGCTGCGTGATCGGGCGCGTGCTCATCCCGCGCGTCTGCAGCGACGAACCGGCCGGCGCATTCACGAAGTTGTTGAAACACGCGAGCATGTTCGTGCCGTAGTTGCCGGTGAAGTTGTCGAACCCTGTGCCCTGCTGGTAGATCTGCCACGAGATGCCAGCCTGTTCGAGCCGCTCCGGGTAGGTCGTCCAGCTGAAGGGCGGCAACTTGATCTTGTCGAACTGGTTGTCGATGTAGTCGGTGTTGTCGAGCAGCGGGCCACCGCCCGTGCCGAGCGGGTCGACCATGCCCGTCATCAGGTACATGCGGTTCGGGTGCGTGTTGCCCGGAATCGAGCAGAAGTAGTTGTCGCACACGGTGAACGCATCCGCGAGCGCGTAGTGGAACGGGATGTCGTCGCGGACGTGGTAGCCCATCGTCATGTTGGACTTCTGCACCGCCCACTGGTCGGCTCGGCCGTTGTCGATCGCGCCGTGCGTCGTCGCCCACGTATGCGGCAGGCCGCCGATGCACTGCGCGTTGACGCCCGGGTTGGTCGTGTCGTAGCGGAACGGCGCGATCACGCTCGTCTTGTCCTCCTGCCGCGGCTGGAACCACACCGGCTTGCCGTTCGGCAGCGTGACCGGGAAGCGGTCGTTGTAGCCGCGCACGCCGCTCAGGTGACCGAGGTAGTGGTCGAACGAGCGGTTTTCCTGCATGAACACGACGATGTGCTGCACATCCTGGATCGTGCCCGTCACGGTATTCGGCTCGATCGCCAGCGCCTTGCGGATCGATTCGGGAAGCAGTGCGGTGGCGGCGGTCGCACCGGCGAGGCCGGCGGAGAACTTCAGAAAATCGCGTCGCGAATGGGTGGCCATGCTGGTTGCTCTTGATTGGATTTCTGGTGGAAACAGCCGGGATCAGGAAGCGGGCGAAGAAGCAGGCGCGGTGAAACCGGGCGGGCAGTGCATCTGCGCGGTGGCGACCACGCCGCCGCCGCAGGCGGCCTTCTGCTGCGCCACAGGTGCGGCGGGTGCGGTCAGGTCGTCGTTGCAGGCACCGAGGAGTGCGGTCAGCGCGATCAGGCCAACGACCGCGAAAGGCCGTAGGGCCGACTTTCGCATAACGTCTCTCCGTGGATGTGACGACCTGACACAGGCGCGGGTGCGCACCGGTCGTGTCGACGGCGAGATGCTAATTATCACGTGTTACACGATGGTGTCGTGCAAGGAGGCGCGCCGCGTGCACGCAAGGGGCGCACATGCCGCGGCGGAGGGGATAACGAGAGGTTGACGTAATGCAATCGAAAGATTCGCATTGCTTCGTTTCTGCCGAAGCGATCGAAGCGAATCTGTCGTGGTGTCGGTCGTGGAGCGCATCACGACGCCTGTCTTACGGGCCGGCAGCCACGGCAGCCGGCCCGCATACGCGAAGCTGGCGCCGCTCAGCCTTCCGCCATCATCAGCAACTGCGCGCCATCCGAAACCTGGTCGCCGACGCCGTACAGCACTTCCGCGACGACACCCGCGCTCGGCGCGCCGATCGTGTGCTCCATCTTCATCGCTTCCATCACGATCAGCGGCGTGCCCGCTTCGACCTTCTGGCCCGGCTCGACCAGCACCGCGATCACCTTGCCGGGCATCGGCGCGGTCAGGCGGCCGCCGCCCTGCTCCGCGTCACCCGCATGCGCGAGCAGGTTGCGCCATTCGAACGTCTCGGCCGCGCCTTGCGAGAACACGTGGAAGGTGTCGCCGTCCGCATACACGCGGCCGCTGCTGCGCACGCCGCCGAGCGTCACGTCGAAATCGAGCGGCGTGGCGCCACGCGTCCACGCGAACGGTTGCGCGGCCGCGCCGCCGGTCGCGAGGCGCGCGACAGCGCCGTCGTCCTCGTACGTGACCGTCACGTCCGCTTCGCGCTCGGCCGCATGCCAGTCGAGCGTGCGGCGATAGCCGCCGTTCAGTCGCCAGTCCGGCAGCGCGCCCCACGGCGACGAACCCTGCGCGGCCGCGCCGCGTTCGCGCGCGAGCAGCG
>NZ_QOBB01000192.1:0-13900 GCF_024704855.1 Burkholderia sp. HAN2018
TCTTGAAGAAGGTGTTGTAGAACGGCAGTTCCTGGATCTGGCGATACGCGGCGTCGGCGAGTTCCTTGCGGCCGTAGCCGACGTTCACGCACCAGAGGCCGGCCATCCCGTCGATGACCTTGTTGCCGTCCGAGTCCCACAGGTAGACGCCGTCGGCCTTCACGATCACGCGGCTGCCCGCGCGGTTCAGCGCGCCCATGTCCGAGAACGGGTGGATGTGGTGCGCGGCGTCGAGTGCGCGGTATTCGGCGGTCGAGCGCGCCTGCGTCGCGCGCGGTGCGGCGGCCGGCGCGGCGGGCTGGATCCAGGCAGATTCGTTGCGGTACGTCATGTTTCCTCCGTGTTTCCGTATTCGGTTGTGTGCACGCTCAGACGTGCAGCAGCAGATGGCGGCGTTCCCACGAGCTGATCACGCGGAAGAACGCTTCGTATTCGGTTTCCTTCAGCGCGAAATACGCCTTCAGGAACTTGTGGCCGAGGATCTCGCCGAGCGGCTCGCACGCGGCCATCAGCGTCAGCCCTTCCTCGAGGTTGCGCGGCAGCTGGTACGGCAGGTCGTAGCCGTCGCTGACGAGCGGCTCGGTCGGTTCCAGGCGCTGCGTCATGCCGAGGTAGCCGGCCGCGAGCGTCGCGGCGAGCGCGAGGTACGGGTTGCAGTCGACGCCCGGAATCCGGTTCTCGATGCGGCGCGCCGACGGGCCCGAGTGCGGGATGCGGAAGCCGACCGTGCGGTTGTCGTAGCCCCACTGCACGTTGATCGGCGCGGCCATGAAGCGCGACAGGCGGCGGTACGAGTTGATGTACGGCGCGAAGATCGGCATCAGTGCGGGCGTGTATTTCTGCAGCCCCGCGAGGTAGTTGTAGAACATCGACGTCGCGCCGCCGGTTTCGGGCGACGTGAACAGGTTCTGGCCCGTTTCCTCGTCGACGATGCTCTGGTGCACGTGCATCGCCGAACCCGGTTCGTCTTCCATCGGCTTGGCCATGAAGGTCGCGTACATGTTGTGACGCAGCGCGGCCTCGCGCACCGTGCGCTTGAACAGGAACACCTGGTCGGCCAGCGACAGCGCGTCGCCGTGCATGAAGTTGATCTCCATCTGCGCGGCGCCGACTTCGTGGATCAGCGTGTCGATGTCGAGGTTCTGCGATTCGCAGTACTCGTAGATGTCCTCGAACAGCGGGTCGAACTCGTTGACGGCCTCGATCGAATACGACTGCCGGCCCGTTTCCGGGCGGCCCGTGCGGCCGACCGGCGGACGCAGCGGCAGGTCGGGGTCCTTGTTCATGTCGACCAGGTAGAACTCGAGCTCGGGCGCGACGACGGGCTTCCAGCCCTTCGCCTTGTACAGGTCGAGCACGCGGCGCAGCACGTAGCGCGGCGAGATCTCGACCGGCGAGCCGTCGAAGTGCACGCAGTCGTGGATCACCTGCGCGGTCGGGTCGACGGCCCACGGGATCAGGCGGATCGTCGACGTGTCGGGCACGCACACCATGTCGGGGTCGGTCACGCCGGTCAGCGAACCGTCTTCCGGATATTCGCCGGTGACGGTCTGCACCATCACGGCTTGCGGCAGGCGCATCGATTCGCCGGACGTGAACTTGTTGCGGGGCGTGATCTTGCCGCGCGCGATGCCGGCCATGTCGGGAATGATCGCTTCGATCTCGGTGATCCGGTACTGCTTCAGGAAATCTTCGATGTCTTGCATGTCTGTTCTCGTTGGTTGGGTCGGCGCGCTCAGGCGAGCGCGGCGGCGGCCGTGGCGCGCGTGCGGGCGGCACGGCGCGCGCGGCAGGCATCGCCGAAGGCGCGGAAGATCGCGCTCGACAGCGGGTCCTGCGCATGCCGCCATTCCGGGTGCCACTGCACGGCGAGGGCGAAAGCCGGTGCGTCGACGACGCTTACGGCTTCGATCAGGCCGTCCGGCGCGACGGCTTCGACGGCGAGGCCGGAGCCGAGCTGCGCGATGCCCTGCTTGTGCAGCGAGTTCACGCGCACTTCGTCGCGGCCGCCGGCGAGCGCGTGCAGCTTGCCGCCGGGCGTCAGTCGCACGACGTGCGCGGGGCCGTATTGCGTGTCCATCGGCGCGTCGTCGTCCTCGCGGTGATCGGCGAAGCCCGGCACTTCATGCACGCGCTGGTGCAGCGTGCCGCCGCAGACGACGTTCAGCTCCTGGAAGCCGCGGCAGACTGCGAGCACCGGCACGCCCGCGGCGATCGCCGCGCGCAGCAGCGGCAGCGTCGTCGCATCGCGGGCCGGGTCGTGCTTCGTGCCGGGTGCGCTCGGTTCGCCGCCGTACAGGTGCGGCTCGACGTTCGAGTAGCTGCCGGTGAACAGCAGGCCGTCGACCGCGTCGAGGATGTCGTCGGTCGACTGGCGCTCGCCGAGCGCGGGCAGCACCATCGCGAACGCTTGCGCGCCGTCGACGATCGCGGCGACGTATTTGTCGCCGACCGTATGCGACGCGTGTGCGCCGATCTGCGTGTGGTCGGCGGTGATGCCGACGAGTGGTTTCCTTCTTTCCATGACGTCAATCAGTTATCCGGAGGGTTGTCGCGTATGTCTTGCCGGATGTGGCGAAACGCCGGCGTGCAACAGCCCCGCAGCCTGGCGCAAAGCGCAAGGCCGCTGGTGAATGGGCGCAACGGGATGGCGTGGCGATCCGCGCTGCGCGCGACGATCAGGCCGTCGTTCGTTTCATTGCGATACGCGACGCGGCAACGAATGCGCGAACGCGTTCCGTCACCGCATGGACCATGCGGTTGGCGAATCAGCAAACGAAACGAACGACGTAAAGAAAGGAGAGGCGCTACGGCAGCAGCGACGCCACTTCGTCGGTATCGACGGCGACGAATGCGCGTGCGGAAACGGCGTTGTGGCGCCGAACGGAACGACGGGAAAGGATGGTGTAGATCGACAGATGCTGCAGGCGAGGACTATGCCAGCCGCAACTGCCATCGGAAGGGGATGCCGCGCTGCGCGAACTTCGCGCCACGCTTCGATCCCACCTCACCAGAGGGCCACGGACTCTCACGATTACACTCGACTGGGTTGTTGAAAGTATTGAACACCCGACCGTTTCGACGCACTGGGCGTTTAAAATAATCAAGGCGCCGGTTACGCGTCATTTACATCGAAGGGCATCAATTTTTGCGTTGCAATAACGCTTTTTGCTGCCGATGAACGCTTGATGACGCGAACCTGAGAGCCAGCATATACGAGCCAAAAACGGCGTCAAATGTTTTTTAACGGTGTTGCATCAGGGCTTTCCCGAGCAGTGCAAACAAAAGATTCGCAAACGGAATAATCGACGGGGTGTTCATTATTTCGAACGCCTTTCAGGGTTTTCCCCGCTGATGTGCGGCATAAAGTGATTAGAATATTCAACGGCTGTCCACTGCGTCGTTTCACTTTGTCATCGCACCTATCGTGTCCGAAACCGAATCGATGTCCACCGAAGTCGCCGAGCGCCTGCGTTTCGTGCGCAACAAGCATGGCCTGTCGCAGCGCGAACTCGCGAAGCGGGCCGGCGTGACCAACGGCACGATCTCGCTGATCGAACAGGGCCGCGTGAGCCCGTCGGTCGGCTCGCTGAAGAAGCTGCTGGAATGTATCCCGATGAGTCTCGCGGAGTTCTTCACGTTCGAGCTCGTCGAATCGCGTTCGGTCGTGTCGCGTCGCGACGAGATGCCGAACCTCGGCAACGACACGCTCGCGTTTCATCTGGTCGGCGCGAGCGTGAAGGACCGCAACATGTGCATCCTGCGCGAGATCTACCAGCCGCACGCCGATACGGGGCCCGAGATGCTCGTGCACGCGGGGCACGAGGGCGGCGTGGTCGTGTCGGGCCGGCTCGAGCTGACCGTCGACGGCGCGACGTGGCTGCTCGACCCCGGAGACGGCTATTACTTCGAAAGCCGTTTGCCGCACCGTTTTCGCAATCCCAGCGCGGACCTGATCTGCGAGGTCGTCTCGGCCAATTCGCCGGCGACCTTCTGACCTCCCGACCGCGCATCACCGCATTCGCTGCCGGCCGGCTGCGCGTCACGCGCAGCGGCGCGTCGCATCGCGAATGCCAAAAAACTGAGGCATCCTGATGAACAAGTTGACTTTGGCTGACTGGCAGGACAAGGCGGCGTCGCTCGAGATCGAAGGGCGCGCATTCATCGACGGCGCGTCGCGCGACGCGCACGGCGGCAAGACGTTCGACTGCGTGAGCCCGATCGACGGCCGCGTGCTCGCGAAGGTCGCCGATTGCGGCGAAGCCGACGTGAACGCGGCCGTCGCGGCGGCGCGTCGCGCGTTCGACGCGGGCGTGTGGGCCGGGCTGAACCCGCGTGCGCGCAAGGCCGTGCTGCTGCGCTGGGCTGCGCTGATGCGCGAGCACCTCGACGAGCTGTCGCTGCTCGAAACGCTCGACGCGGGCAAGCCGATCGGCGACACGACGACGGTCGACGTGCCGGGCGCCGCGTATTGCGTCGAATGGTTCGCGGAAGCGATCGACAAGGTGGGCGGCGAGGTCGCGCCGGCGGATCATCATCTCGTCGGTCTCGTCACGCGCGAGCCGGTCGGCGTGGTGGCCGCCGTCGTGCCGTGGAACTTCCCGATCCTGATGGCCGCATGGAAATTCGGCCCCGCGCTCGCGGCCGGCAACAGCGTCGTGCTGAAGCCGTCGGAGAAATCGCCGCTGACCGCGATCCGCGTCGCACAGCTCGCGTACGAAGCCGGCATTCCGGCGGGCGTGTTCAACGTCGTACCGGGGGCCGGCGAGCCCGGCAAGCTGCTCGCGCTGCATCGCGACGTCGACTGCATCGCATTCACCGGCTCGACGGCAGTGGGCAAGCTGATCATGCAGTACGCCGCGCAGTCGAACCTGAAGCGCGCGTGGCTCGAGCTCGGCGGCAAGTCGCCGAACATCGTGCTGCCCGATTGTCCCGATCTCGACCGCGCGGCGCAGGCGGCCGCCGGCGCGATCTTCTACAACATGGGCGAGATGTGCACGGCCGGCTCGCGGCTGCTCGTGCATCGCGACATCAAGGATGTGTTCATCGAGAAGCTCGTCGCGGCCGCGCGTGCGTACGTGCCCGGCAATCCGCTCGATCCGTCGGTGTCGATGGGCGCGATCGTCGACGGCATCCAGCTCGAGCGTGTGCTCGGCTATATCGAGGCCGGGCGCAGCGAGGGCCGGCTCGTCACCGGCGGTGCGCGCGTGAAGGCGGAAACGGGCGGCTTCTACGTGGAGCCGACGGTGTTCGAGGTGAAGCCGGATGCGAGGATCGCACGCGAGGAGATCTTCGGGCCCGTGCTGTCGGTGATCGTGTTCGACGACGTCGACGAGGCCGTGCGGATCGCGAACGATACCGAGTACGGGCTGGCCGCGGCCGTGTGGACGTCGAACCTGACGACCGCGCACGACGTGTCGCGCCGGCTGCGCGCGGGCACCGTCTGGGTGAACTGCTACGACGAGGGCGGCGACATGAACTTCCCGTTCGGCGGCTACAAGCAGTCGGGCAACGGCCGCGACAAGTCGCTGCACGCGCTCGAGAAGTACACCGAACTGAAGTCGACGCTGATCCGGCTGCGCTGATGCACTGCGGGGCGCGGGCGCAGCGCCGTACGGCGTGTGCCCGCGCTCGCGTTGTGCGTAAGTTATGCGGTGCGCAGCGCGGGGTGGAAGCCGGCGGCTTCGATGATCGACTGCACGCGCTCGGCGCCTTGCGCCGACTCGACCTTGACGATCTTCGCCGCGACGTCGATGTCGAGCTTCGCGGCGGGATCGGCGGCCGTCACCGCGCGCGTGATTGCATTGGCGCAGCCGCCGCAGGTCATGTCCTGGACTTCGAATTCCATCGTGTTCTCCTGAGTTGACGATTGACAAGCATCGACAGCATGAAGCTTGCCACGGTGGGAAGGTCAAGCGTACGCGTGTCGACGAAGATCCGTGTCGCGGCTCCAGTGTGACGACGGTAGTGCGGCGACAGCGTGTTGTAAAGGTGATGTCTGATGAATAGCGGACGGGCCTTTGACGTCATTCGGCACTTGCCCCGATTGACGGCGAAGCGTTCCGGGCGAAGCGGGGCGGATGCCTTGCCGGGCAAGGCGTGGCGGCGCTCCATGGAGCACGATCACCATGTCGCCAGTAAGGGTACGCGAGTTGGAAATGCGAATCGATCTTAGTATCAGCTCCCTTCGATATTTCAATTCGTTACCCCCATGAACCGTTTTGCTTTCGGCTTTTCGCTGGCGCTGCTGGGCGCATCGGCAACGTCCGCATTCGCGGCCGACGATGTCGTCAACCTGACCCTGAAGGATCACAAGTTTTCGCCGGACGGCGTGACGATCCCGGCCGGCAAGAAGGTGAAGTTCGTCGTGAAGAATCTCGACGCGACGCCCGCCGAATTCGAGAGCGATGATTTCAAGGCGGAGAAGGTCGTGCCTGCCGGCAAGTCGGTGGAGATCCTGGTCGGGCCGCTGAAGGCCGGGACCTACGAGTTCCACGACGAGTATCACGAAGCGCAGTCGAAGACGCAGCTGACCGTCAAGTAAGCGGATACGGACATGCTGTCGACTGCCCTGATCGTCTTTCGTGAAGTGCTCGAGGCCGCGCTGGTGGTGTCGATCGTGATGGCCGCGACGAAAGGCGTGCCGCGGCGCGGCTGGTGGGTCGGCGGCGGGCTGGCGGGCGGCGTGATCGGCGCCGGCCTGATCGCGGCGTTCGCCGACGTGATCTCGCAATGGGCGTCCGGCATGGGTCAGGAGGTCTTCAACGCGGGCGTGATGTTCGTCGCGACGCTGATGCTCGCATGGCACAGCATCTGGATGAGCCGGCACGGTCGCGAGATGGCGATGCAGATGACCGCGGTCGGGCGTGCCGTCGCGGCCGGCAGCAAGCCGCTGACGGGGCTCGCGATCGTGGTCGGCGTCGCGGTGCTGCGCGAAGGCTCCGAGGCCGTGCTGTTCCTGTACGGCATCGCGGCGGGCGATCCGGGACAGACACCGCAGATGATCGTCGGCGGGCTGCTCGGCGTGCTCGGCGGCGCCGGGCTCGGCTACGGGATGTATGCGGGCCTGCTGCAGATTCCGCTGAAGCGCCTGTTTTCCGTCACCAACTGGCTGATCGTGCTGCTCGCGGCGGGGATGGCCAGCCAGTGCGTCGGCTTCCTGCTCGCGGCAGGCCTCGTGCCGTCGTGGGGCGATGCGGTCTGGGATACGTCGTGGCTGCTCAAGGAATCGAGCATCGTCGGCAAGGCGCTGCATACGCTGATCGGCTATACCGCGCGCCCGGCGGGCATCCAGATCGTCGCGTATCTCGCGACGCTGGCCGCGATTGTCGGGCTGGCACGGTTCGTCGGCCGGCCGCAGGCGGCGGTGCGGCCGCCACGGGCCACAGCTTGAGTTGTCCTGGTTCGAATGACAAAGGGGCGTCGATGACGCCCCTTTTTTCATTGCCGGCTCGCGGCCGACTCGTGTCCGGCGTCGATCACGGCGCGCAGGTTGCGCACGCTCAGCGGTGGCTGTCGATCCAGGCGCGGGCCCATTCGAGCCCCGCTTCGCGCGCGTCGTCCTCGGTGTCGAACACGCCGAGCACGCCGGACGCCTCCACCAGCTTGTTGTTCTGCGTGATCGTGCCGCTCGCCGCGAAGCGCTCGGGCTGCAGGATCTCGTCCTGCTGCAGGATCGCGTGGCCCCAGATCTGGTAGCCGTGGTAGGTTTGCGCTTCCATTATCGAGTCACCTCCGCGGAGCGGTTGTGCGTGCCGACGCGCAGCACGTTGCCGTCCGGTGTGTATTGCCGCGGGATGTCGGAGTAATTCAGTGCGTGCTGCGCATCGGGCGCAGCCGGCTGCATGACCGTCAGGCGTCCCGGTGCGGGCTGCGCGACGGGGCGCGGAGCAGCCGGCGTCTCGGCCGCGGTGGCGGGCGGACGATGCGAGCCGGCTTTCACCGCCTGCGCGACACGGCGTTTGTGCGGTTTCACCGCGGCTTTCGGCGTGGCATTCGCGTGCTTCTCCACGCTCTTGCCGGCGCGAGCATCGGCGCCGGTGTGCGCGGCCGGCGTGCGGGCGGCCGGCTGCCGCGCCTCGGGCGGGTTCCAGACTTCGACGTAGTGCTCGGCGGCCCAGCCCGTCGACGCGAACGTCAGCGCCAGCAATCCGCATCCAAAGAGTCTTACTACCATTGTGTCTCCGTCATATTCGTTGCGGGGCGCGTCGCGGTATCCGGTGCGGGGGCGGCCGTGCAGGGGGATTCGGGGGGCCGGTTCAGGAGAACACCTCGAGCCCGTGTTTCTCGACGATCTGGAGCATCCGTGCGGCGATGCCGCTCGGCCGCTTGTCGCCCTGTTCCCATTGGCGGATCGTCGACGTCGTCGTGTTCAGGTAGAGCGCGAACACGCTCTGGCTGACATTGACGGATTTGCGGATGCGGGCGATGGCTTCCGGATCGAACCGCGGGGCGGCTTCGATGCAGAGATCGTCGTATTCGCGCATCGTCTTCTTGTCGATCAACGCGGCACGATAGAGGCCCGACGCGGCGCTGTGGGTCGCCTCCGTTGCGTCGCTCTTGAATCGACTCCTGGCCATTGCAAATCTCCACCCGCTCTTTCAGTGTGACCAGCGTCGCGATATCGGCGCCGGCGCGGCGCCCGACATTCGCGGCGAGCTTTCTGAAGGCACGCCGTTCGCGTTCGTCGATGTCGTCCCGGTCGGGCTTGGCGAACAGGAATACGAAAACCCGCACCTGCCCGACCTTGCTCGGCACGATCCCGCGCTGCCGATTACCGGCATGTCGGGCCGATCAGGTCAGCACAGGATTATATGCCACTACGTGGTACATATTTCGACCTGGCCGAATGGCCTGTTTCGTGCCGAGACGGGGCGATACGGGGTCGGGACGGCTTCGCGGGGCCGTCCCGGTCGTCCCGCCTTACTCCACCGTCACCGATTTTGCGAGGTTCCGCGGCTTGTCGACGTCGGTGCCGCGCGCGCACGCGGTGTGATACGCGAGCAGTTGCAGCGGCACGACGTGCAGGATCGGCGACAGTTGCCCGTAATGCTCCGGCATCCGGATCACGTGCAGGCCGTCGTCGTTGACGATCTGCGTGTCGGCATCGGCGAACACGTACAGCTCGCCGCCGCGCGCACGCACTTCCTGCATGTTCGACTTCAGCTTCTCGAGCAGCGTGTCGTTCGGCGCGACCGTGACGACCGGCATCGCTTCCGTGACGAGCGCGAGCGGCCCGTGCTTCAGTTCGCCGGCCGGATAGGCCTCGGCGTGGATGTACGAGATTTCCTTCAGCTTCAGCGCGCCTTCGAGCGCGATCGGGTAGTGCAGCCCGCGGCCGAGGAACAGCGCGTTTTCCTTGCGCGCGAATTCCTCCGACCACGCGATGATCTGCGGCTCCAGTGCGAGCACGCTGTTCAGCGCGGCCGGCAGGTGGCGCAACTGCTTCAGGAACCCGGCTTCCTGCGCGGCATCGACGTGCCCGCGCAGCTTGCCGAGCGTCGCGGCCAGCACGAACAGCGCGACGAGCTGCGTCGTGAACGCCTTCGTCGACGCAACGCCGATCTCGGTGCCCGCGTGCGTCAGGAACTGCATTTCGGTGAGGCGCACCATCGCGCTCGTCGCGACGTTGCACACGGCGAGCGTGTGCGTGTGGCCGAGCGACTGCGCGTGCTTGAGCGCCGCGAGCGTGTCGGCGGTCTCGCCCGACTGCGAGATCACCAGCACGAGCTGGCGCGGGTTCGGCACCGATTCGCGGTAGCGGTATTCGCTCGCGATCTCGACCTGGGTCGGGATCTTCGCGATCGATTCGAGCCAGTATTTGGCGGTGAGGCCCGAGTAGTAGCTCGTGCCGCATGCGAGGATCAGCAGGCTGTCGATCTCCGCGAACGCGGCGGGCGCGGCGTCGCCGAACAGCGTCGCGTCGAAGGCTTCCGTCTGCGGCACGGTATCGCTGATCGCGCGCGGCTGCTCGAAGATTTCCTTCTGCATGAAGTGGCGGTACGGGCCAAGCTCGACCGCGCCGCCGTATGCGCTGACCACGCGGATCTCGCGCTGCGCGAGCGCGCCGTCCCGGTCGACGATCTTCACGCCGTCGAGCGACAGCTCGCACACGTCGCCTTCCTCGAGGAACGTGAAGCGGTCGGTGCTGCCCGCGAGCGCGAGCGCGTCGGACGCGAGGAAGTTCTCGCCGTCGCCGTGGCCGACCACGAGCGGCGAGCCCTGGCGCGCGCCGACGACGGTGTGCGGCTGGTCCTTGTGGATCACGGCGATCGCATACGCGCCGTGCAGCTGCTGCACGGCTTCGCGCACCGCGTCGAACAGGTTGCCGCGATACAGGCTGTGCACGAGGTGGGCGATCACTTCGGTGTCGGTTTGCGACACGAATTCGTAGCCCTTCGCGCGCAGCGCTTCGCGCAGCGGCTCGAAGTTCTCGATGATGCCGTTGTGGACGAGCGCGAGCGCGTTCGACGAGAAGATCGGGTGCGCGTTGTGCGTGACGGGCGCGCCGTGCGTGGCCCAGCGCGTGTGCGCGACGCCCGTCGTGCCTTCGAGATGCGATTCGCGCACCTGCGCGTCGAGATCGGCGACGCGTTCGACGCTGCGCGCGCGCTTCGGCGCGCCCGGCTCGAGCACGGCGACGCCGCACGAGTCGTAGCCACGGTATTCGAGGCGCCGCAAACCTTCGATCAGCACCGGAACGATATTACGTTGCGCAACTGCGCCGACAATGCCGCACATGAATGAGTCAGTCCTGTAAGTCGACGCGGGCGCCGTCGGGGCGCCCGCAAAAGGTTCAGCTTTTCTTCTTGACCGGGCGGACGTAGCCGCTCTTCGCAGTCTGGGTCTTCTCGTTCAACGCGAGCAGGCCTTCGGCCACGTCCTTCCAGATCGTCGTGCCGGCGGCGATCGTCACGCCGCGGCCGACGCGCACGGGCGCGACCAGCTGCGTGTCGGAGCCGACGAACACGTCGTCCTCGATCACGGTGCGGAACTTGTTCGCGCCGTCGTAGTTGCAGGTGATCGTGCCCGCGCCGATGTTCACGCGCGCGCCGATGTCGGCGTCGCCGATGTACGTGAGGTGGTTCGCCTTCGAGCCGTGGCCGATCACCGCGTTCTTCACCTCGACGAAGTTGCCGACGTGCGCTTCGTCCGCGAGCTGCGCGCCGGGGCGCAGCCGTGCGTACGGGCCGATCACGGTGTGCGCGCCGAGCTCGGCGCCGTCGATGTGCGTGAACGCGTCGATGCGCGTGCCCGCGCCGACCGACGCGTTGCGGATCACGCAGTTCGCGCCGATCGTCACGTTGTCCGCGAGCGTCACGTTGCCCTCGAACACGCAGTTCACGTCGATCGACACGTCGCGGCCGCAGCGCAGCGTGCCGCGCACGTCGACGCGGGCCGGATCGGCGAGCGTGACGCCGTCGACGAGCAGCGTTTCCGCGATATTGCGCTGATGAATGCGTTCGAGCTCGGCAAGCTGCGCCTTGCTGTTCACGCCGAGCGTTTCCCATTCCTCGTCGGGCTGCGCGGTGACGACCTCGAAACCGGCCTCGATCGCGAGTTCGACGACGTCGGTCAGGTAGTACTCGCCCTGCGCGTTCTCGTTCTTCAGCGCGCCGAGCCACATCGACAGCTGGGCCGTGGGCGTGACGATGATGCCCGTGTTGATCTCGGCGATCTTCAGCTGGTCGGGCGACGCGTCCTTCTGCTCGACGATGCGTGTGACGAAGCCGGCCGCGTCGCGCACGATGCGGCCGTAGCCGGTCGGATCGTCGAGCGTGACGGTCAGAATCCCGTAGCGGCCTTCGCGCGCGGCATCGACGAGGCGCTGCAGCGTCGACGCGCGCGTGAGCGGCACGTCGCCGTACAGCACGAGCGTCGGTTGCGCAGGATCGAGGAGCGGCAGCGCCTGACGCACCGCATGGCCGGTGCCGAGCTGCTCTGCCTGCACCGCAAACTGGACGTCGGGCGCGGCGACGGCGGCCTGGACCTGCTCGGCACCGTGACCGACGACGACGACGAGCCGGGACGGCTGCAGCGTGCGCGCGGTGTCGATGACGTGGGAGAGGAGCGGCCTGCCGGCCAGGGGGTGAAGCACTTTCGGCAGCGCGGAACGCATGCGCTTGCCGGTGCCTGCCGCCAAAATCACGATATTCATGGCGCCAGCTTGTCAGAGGAGTTCGAAGCCGACCATTTTAGCATGCAGCCCCTGCCGTTCCGGGCCTGTCGCGGCGGGGCGACGGCGCCGGAAAAGGGCCGCGCGGCCCCGTTCCGGCGGGTGTTCGGGCCCTGCTTACAGGTCGTCGAACTGGACGATCGAGATTGGCCGGGCGCCACCCGGCGCCGCCGCGTCGTCGCCCGATGCACACGGTTCCTCGTCGAACGCGATGTCGCCTTGCGGATCGGCCTCGCCGGTCGCGCGCAGCGACTGGAACGGGTACAGCGTCGTGTCCATCAGGTGCGACGGCACGACCTTCGCGAGCGCGTTGAACATGTTGTCGACGCGGCCCGGGAAGCGCTTGTCCCATTCGCGGATCAGCGCCTTCATTTCCGCGCGCTTCAGGTTCGGCTGGCTGCCGCACAGGTTGCACGGGATGATCGGGAATTCGCGCAGTTCCGCGTATTTCTCGAGATCGGTTTCCTTCACGTACGCGAGCGGGCGGATCACGATGTTCTTGCCGTCGTCCGACTGCAGCTTCGGCGGCATCCCCTTCAGCTTGCCGCCGTAGAACATGTTGAGCAGCAGCGTCTGCACGATGTCGTCGCGGTGATGGCCGAGCGCGATCTTGGTCGCGCCGAGCTCGCCGGCCACGCGGTACAGGATCCCGCGGCGCAGCCGCGAGCACAGTGAGCAGGTCGTCTTGCCTTCGGGCACGAGCCGCTTGACGATGCTGTAGGTGTCCTGGTTCTCGATGTGGAACGGCACGCCGACCTGCTTCAGGTACTCGGGCAGCACGTGCTCGGGGAAGCCCGGCTGCTTCTGGTCGAGGTTCACCGCGACGATGTCGAAATCGATCGGCGCGCGCTCGCGCAGGCGCAGCAGCACGTCGAGCATCGCGTAGCTATCCTTGCCGCCCGACAGGCACACCATCACCTTGTCGCCTTGCTCGATCATGTTGAAGTCGCCGATCGCCTGGCCGACCTGGCGCACGATCCGCTTGAACAGCTTGTTGTTCTCGTACGCTTCCTTCTGCTCGCGGCGCGTCAGCGCCTGGCGGCCGGCCGGGGCGGCGGCTGCGTCGTGGGTGGCGGCATCGGCCGCCGCGTCATTCATGTGGGGGGCGTTCATGCGCGCTCCTCGTCCTTGATGCGAAAGACTTCGACGCCGACGGCGTCGCAGTCCGGATAAGCGTCCGGTTTCTCGGTACAGACGCATACCGCGCGCACGGCGTCGTGCGCCAGCAGGTGCGCGGCGATCGCGTCGCACAGCGTTTCCTGCAGGTGGATGTGGCCGCGCGCCACGCATTGCGCGACGCTCTGCTTCATCAGGTCGTAGTCGACGACTTCATGCAGCCGGTCGTCCACGGGAGTGGACATCGCGAGCGGCACGAACAGGTCGACGTTGATGACGACGCGCTGCTCGCCGCGCTTCTCGTGTTCGAAGGCACCGATGTTGATGTGCACTTCGTAGTCGCGCAGGTAGAGCCTGCGGCAGTCCGCGAGGCGGGGGTGCAGGAGAGCGGAAAACATGGTCGTCCCAGTCAAATTGGCGTGCGCACACGCAAAGCGGCGCGGGCGGCGGCAGTCAGGCCGCGCGATCCGCGCAGTTCATTCATTCGGGCCGGCGGCCGGCGGCACGAGGTGCTCGCCGCCGTCGACGGTCAGCGTCGCGCCCGTGACGCCGGGCGCGCTCGCGAGATAGCAGGCGGCCGCGGCGATGTCGTCCGCGTGCGCCGCGTGG
>NZ_QOBB01000193.1:0-13858 GCF_024704855.1 Burkholderia sp. HAN2018
CCGCGACGCAGCCGCCGACGGTGGCCGCGCGGCCGAAGTGCGGCGGCTCGAACGGCAGCATCTGGCCGCACTCGGCGAGGACGGTTTCAAGCTGTGCGAGCGGCGTGCCCGCGCGGACCGTGACGACGAGTTCGGCCGGGTCGTACGACACGACGCCCTGAAACGCGCGCGTGTCGAGAATTTCGCCCTCGAGCGCCTGGCCGTACCAGTCCTTGGTGCCGCCGCCGCGAATCCGCAGCGGCCGGCCGTCGGCGCTGGCGGCGCGGACGCGGTCGGCCCATCCGGCGACGATGTCGTCCTCTTCCATGTTCTGTTGCTGCCTCGACTTGTTGTTCGGTCGATTGTACCGGGGTGGCGCGATTCCACATCGCGACTATCCCTAAGACCGGTATCGCGGGCCGTCTGCCCGCGTCGCCGCATGAACAGGCCGAGCGGGCACGGTCGAACGCCGCGACCCGGCCGCGGGCACCGGCCGCGACCCGCACGGGCCGCTCAGAAGCGCGGCAGGTCGGGGTGCGGCAGCAGCCCGCCGCGCACGTGCTGGCGACCGTATTCGGCGCAGCGCGCGCGGGTCGGGATGCCCTTGTCCGGGTTCAGCAGCCCCGCCGGATCGAAGGCGCGCTTGACCGCGAAGAACGCGTCGCGCTCCTGCGGCGAGAACTGTACGCACATCGAATTGAGCTTCTCGATGCCGACGCCGTGCTCGCCCGTCACGCTGCCGCCGAATTCCACGCAGCATTCGAGGATTTCCGCGCCGAACTGCTCGGCGCGGTGCAGTTCGTCCGGATCGTTCGCGTTGTAGAGGATCAGCGGATGCATGTTGCCGTCGCCCGCGTGGAACACGTTGATGCAGCGCAGCCCGTAGCGCGTTTCGAGCTGCTCGATGCGCGCGAGCAGCGGGCCGATCGCGCGGCGCGGCACGGTGCCGTCCATGCAGTAGTAGTCGGCCGAAATGCGGCCGGCGGCCGGGAACGCGTTCTTGCGGCCCGACCAGAAGCGCAGCCGCTCGTGCTCGTTGCGCGATACCTGGATGCGTGTCGCGCCATGCTCGCGCAGCACGGCCGTCATCCGCACGATCTCTTCCGCGACTTCTTCCGGCGTGCCGTCCGATTCGCACAGCAGGATCGCTTTCGCCTCGAGATCGTAGCCCGCGTGCGTGAACGCCTCGACGGCCTGCGTGGCCGGCTTGTCCATCATTTCGAGCCCGGCCGGGATGATCCCCGACGCGATGATCGCCGCGACGGCCTCGCCGCCCTTGACGACGTCGTCGAAGCTCGCCATCACGAGCTGGGCCGTCTGCGGCTTCGGGATCAGCTTCACCGTGACCTCGGTGACGATCGCGAACATCCCTTCGCTGCCGATCATCACGGCGAGCAGGTCGAGGCCCGGCATGTCGAGCGCCAGCGAACCGAATTCGACGATCTCGCCGTCGATCGTCACCGCGCGCACGCGCATCACGTTGTGCACGGTCAGCCCGTATTTCAGGCAATGGACGCCGCCGGAATTTTCCGCGACGTTGCCGCCGATCGTGCACGCGATCTGCGACGACGGATCGGGCGCGTAGTACAGGCCGTACGGCGCGGCGGCCTCCGAGATCGCGAGGTTGCGCACGCCGGGCTGCACGGTCGCCGTGCGCGCGTAGGGATCGACTTCGACGATGCGCGTGAAGCGCGCAAGCGACAGCACGACGCCGAGCGCGATCGGCAACGCGCCGCCCGACAGGCTCGTGCCGGCGCCGCGCGGCACGATCGGCACCTCCATGCGGCGGCAGATCTGCACGATCCGCTGCACCTGCGATTCCGTTTCGGGCAGCGCGACCGCGAGCGGCAGGCGGCGGTACGCGGACAGGCCGTCGCATTCGTACGGCGCCGTGTCTTCGTCGCGGTACAGCAGGCAGTGCGTCGGCAGCACGGCCATCAGCGCCTGCACGACTTCGCGCTGGCGCTGCGCGCGCGCCGCGCTCGACAGTTCGACGGGAGCGTTCATGGGGTCTCCTGCAGCAGGCGGCGCGGCGTCGCGCCGCCGTGTCAGCACGTGAAAATCTTGCCCGGATTCATCAGGTTGCGCGGATCGAGCGCGAGCTTGATCGCACGCATCGTGTCGATCGCGTTGTCGCCGTGCTCCTTCGGCAGGAAGCGCATCTTGTGCAGCCCGACGCCGTGCTCGCCCGTGCAGGTGCCGCCGAGGCGCAGCGCGCGCTCGACGATCCGGTCGTTGATGTGCTCGGCTTCCGCGATTTCCTCGGGCTTGTCGGGGTCGATCAGGATCGCCACGTGGAAATTGCCGTCGCCGACGTGGCCGACGATCGGGCAGGGCAGCGACGAGGCGCGCAGGTCGACTTCGGTTTCCTCGACGCACGCGGCGAGCTGCGAGATCGGCACGCAGACGTCGGTCGTCACCGCGCGGCAGCCGGGTTTCAATTGCAGCATCGCGAAATACGCGTTGTGGCGTGCGGCCCAGAGGCGCGTGCGGTCTTCGGGGCGGGTTGCCCATTCGAAACCCTGGCCGTTGTTCTGGCCCGCGAGAGCCTGCACGAGCTCGGCCTGTTCCTTCACGCCGGCCTCGGTGCCGTGGAATTCGAAGAACAGCGTCGGCGCTTCGGTGAGCGTCAGGTTCGAATGGCGGTTGATCGAGCGCACGGCGAGCGCATCGACGAATTCGACGCGCGCGATCGGCACGCCGATCTGGATCGTCTCGATCACGGTGCGCACCGCGTCGCCCATCGACGGGAACGTGCAGATCGCGGCCGATACGGCTTCGGGCAGCGGATGCAGGCGCAGCGTGATCTCGGTGATCACGCCGAGCGTGCCTTCGGAGCCGACGAACAGGCGCGTGAGGTCGTAGCCGGCCGACGACTTGCGGGCGCGCGAGCCGGTCTTCACCACACGGCCGTCGGCGAGCACGGCGGTCAGGCCGAGCACGTTCTCGCGCATCGTGCCGTAGCGCACGGCGTTGGTGCCCGACGCACGCGTGGCGGTCATCCCGCCGATGCTGGCGTCGGCGCCCGGGTCGATCGGGAAGAACAGGCCGGTGTCGCGCAGCGCCTCGTTGAGCGCCTTGCGCGTGATGCCCGGCTCGACCGTCACGGTCAGGTCTTCGGCGTTGATCGACAGCACGCGGTTCATTTCCGACAGGTCGAGCGAGATGCCGCCGCGCACCGCGAGCAGGTGGCCTTCGAGCGACGAACCGGCGCCGTACGGGATCAGCGGGACGCTGTACAGCGAGCACAGCGACACGACTTCGCGCACGTCGTCCGCGCTGTGCGCGAACACGACGGCGTCGGGCAGTTGCGGATCGAACGGCGATTCGTCGCGGCCGTGGTGGGCGCGGACGGCGTCGGCGGTCGACACGCGCTCGCCGAAGGCGGCGCGCAGCGCATCGAGCATGGCGGGGGGAAGGGGGCGGCGCGCGGCGGCCGGCGGGGCAGGGTGATTCACGAACGTCTCCTTGTCGATCCGGATGAGCGCGTTGGCGCCGACCCGGCTCCCGTGCTGCTGGGTTTCGGCCCATTCTACGCTGTAACGCCTGCTGCGCCCGCCGTCGCGGGCTGCGATAATCGCGTTCGAACGCAACCGGGCCGCGTCGCGGCCGCGCACGAGAGGACATCCGCATGGGCAACCGCTTGAGCAAGATCGCCACGCGTACCGGCGACGACGGCACCACCGGCCTCGGCGACGGCCGGCGTATCGGCAAGGACGATACGCGGATCGCCGCGATCGGCGACGTCGACGAGCTGAACTCGAACCTCGGCGTGCTGCTCGCCGAAACGCTGCCGGACGATATCCGCACGGCGCTCGTGACGATCCAGCATGACCTGTTCGATCTCGGCGGCGAATTGTGCATTCCCGGCCATACGGTGCTCGACGACACGCATCTCGCGCGTCTCGATCGCTGGCTCGCCGACTACAACGCGACGCTGCCGCCGCTGAAGGAATTCATCCTGCCGGCCGGCTCGCGCGCGGCGTCGCTCGCGCACGTGTGTCGAACCGTATGCCGTCGCGCGGAGCGTTCGATCGTCGCGCTCGGGCGCACCGAAACGCTCAACGATGCGCCGCGGCGCTACGTGAACCGGCTGTCGGACCTGCTGTTCGTGCTGGCGCGCGTGCTGAACCGTGCCGACGGCGGATCGGACGTGCTGTGGGAACACGGCCGTGTCCGCTGACCGCTGACGATTCGCCCCCTTACCCTTGCCGCGCTGCGACAATTTGCCCGAGGGGCATCGAATTTTTAAAAAGGTATTGTGTGTGCATGTTTAACGGAGAACGAACATGACCCACATCACCGCTGACCAGATGGCTCGCGTGAAGGCCACTGCCCCTGTCCTCGCCGTGCACGGCGCGACGATCACGAAGCACTTCTACCAGCGCATGTTCGCGCGCCATCCGGAACTGAAGAACCTGTTCAACCAGACGCACCAGAAGACGGGCGGCCAGCCGGAAGCGCTCGCGAAGGCCGTCTACGCGTATGCGGCGAACATCGACAATCTCGGTGCGCTGGGCGGGGCGGTGTCGCACATCGCGCACAAGCACGCGAGCCTGAACATCCGCCCCGAGCATTACCCGATCGTCGGCGAGAACCTGCTCGCATCGATTGTCGAGGTGCTGGGCGACGCGGTCGATGCCGACACGCTCGAGGCGTGGCGCGTGGCGTACGGCCAGCTCGCGCAGATCCTGATCGGCGCCGAGGCCGACCTGTACGCGGGTGCCGCCTGGAGCGGGTTCCGTCCGTTCAAGGTCGAGCGCAAGGTGCGCGAAAGCGACGAGATCACGTCGTTCTACCTGACGCCCGCCGACGGCGGCGCGGCGCCGACGTTCGAGCCCGGCCAGTACATCACGGTGAAGCGTTTCGTCGGCGATCTCGGCGTCGACCAGCCGCGCCAGTACAGCCTGTCCGACGCGCCGCACGGCAAGTGGCTGCGCATCTCGGTGAAGCGCGAAGCCGGCAGGCCGGAAGTCATTCCGGCCGGCAAGGTGTCGACGCTGATGCACGACGGCGTGGAAGAGGGCGCGATCGTCGAGGTCACCGCGCCGATGGGCGAATTCTCGCTGAAGCGCGGCGTCGAGACGCCGGTGGTGCTGATTTCCGGCGGCGTCGGCCTGACGCCGATGGTGTCGATGGCGTCGACGCTGGTCGACGAAGGCAGCAAGCGCGACGTGCGGTTCGTCCATGCATGCCGCTCGGGCGCGGTGCACGCGTTCCGCGACTGGCTGAACGACACGGTGCGCGAGCATGCGAACGTCAAGCGCACGGTGCTGTACGAGCTGGTCGGCCCGGACGATCGCGTCGGCGTCGATCACGATCTGGAAGGGCGCCTCACGCCGGAGCGCGTGCGGCACTACGCGCTGGTGCCGGACGCCGACTACTACGTCTGCGGCCCGGTCGCGTTCATGAAGGCACAACGCGATGCGCTGGTCGCGCTCGGCGTCGCGCCGGAACGCATCAATACCGAGATCTTCGGTTCGGGCGCGCTCGAGTGATGCGCTGACCGGCAGTCGGCGGCCTGCGAAAAAAAGCCCGGCGCGAGCCGGGCGTTTTTCGTTTCGGTGCAGACGCGGACGATCAGTTCCCGCTGCCGCGCGTGACGCGGCGTGCCTTCACCGATTCCGCGAGGCCTTCGAGCACCTTCACGCTGTCGTCCCATGCGATGCACGCGTCGGTGATGCTCTGGCCGTAGGTCAGTTCGCAGCCTTCCTTCAGGTCCTGGCGCCCCTCGACGAGATGCGACTCGATCATCACGCCGACGATGCGGGCGTCACCGGCCGCGATCTGGCGGCCGATGTCGGCACAGACGGGGATCTGGTTCTCGTGCTTCTTCGAGCTGTTCGCGTGGCTCGCGTCGATCATCAGGCGTGCGGCGAGGCCGGCCTTGCCGATGTCCGCGCACGCGGCGTTCACGCTTTCCGCGTCGTAGTTCGGCGTCTTGCCGCCGCGCAGGATCACGTGGCAATCCTCGTTGCCGGCCGTCGACACGATCGCCGAATGGCCGCCCTTCGTCACCGACAGGAAATGGTGCGGCTGCGATGCAGCCTTGATCGCGTCGACCGCGATCTTCACGTTGCCGTCGGTGCCGTTCTTGAAGCCGACCGGGCACGACAGCCCCGACGCGAGCTCGCGGTGCACTTGCGATTCGGTCGTGCGCGCGCCGATCGCGCCCCACGAGATCAGGTCGGCGATGTACTGCGGGCTGATCATGTCGAGGTATTCGGTCGCGGCCGGCAGGCCCATCTCGTTGATCTGAAGCAGCAGCTCGCGCGCGGTGCGCAGCCCTTCGTTGATCTTGAAGCTGTTGTCGAGGTGCGGATCGTTGATGAGCCCCTTCCAGCCGACCGTCGTGCGCGGCTTCTCGAAGTACACGCGCATCACGATTTCCAGCTCGCCCTTGAAGCGCTCGCGCTCCTTCACGAGCCGCCCCGCGTACTCGATCGCCGCCTTCGTGTCATGGATCGAGCACGGCCCGATCACCACGATCAGCCGGTCGTCCATCCCGTGCAGGATGCGGTGCATCGACTGGCGCGAGTTGTAGATCAGCTCGGACGCGGCTTCGGAGCACGCGAATTCGCGGATCAGGTGGGCGGGCGGCGTCAGTTCCTTGAGTTCGCGGATGCGGACGTCGTCGGTGTTGTGCGGGGGCATGCTGTTTCTCCTTGGTTCCGGGCGCCGTTCGATCAGTGGGCGTGCGGCAGATTCATCAATTCAAGCGATTCAGTGATTTCGGTCGGGGCTGCGGAACCGCTGCGGCGGCGACCGGGAAGCGAAGGGCGAAAAAAAACCGCCGGGTTCGCCGGCGGTTTTTTCGGGAATTTCGGTTGCGCTTTACGCGCCATCAACCCTCTCGATCCGCCAGCGGTCTGAGATGCCAAAAAAAGTAAAAGTAAAACTTGGCGGACATGACGGAGATTCGGTTCGTCAAAAAAGTTGATTCGGAATTTATACCCCGTCGCCGGGCGGCTGGCAACCGGGGAGCGTCGAAAATGCGGACATTCCGCGCGTTTTCTTCAAAATGCGCGGAATGTCTGCGCCGCGATGCGGTTATGCCGTACCGCCGACCGTCATCTTGTCGATCCGCAGGGTCGGCTGGCCGACGCCGACCGGCACGCTCTGGCCTTCCTTGCCGCACACGCCGACACCGGTGTCGAGCGACATGTCGTTGCCGATCATGCTCACGTACTTCAGCGATTCCGGGCCGCTGCCGATCAGCGTCGCGCCCTTCACCGGGTAGGTGATCTTGCCGTTCTCGATCATGTACGCCTCGGACGCCGAGAACACGAACTTGCCGTTCGTGATGTCGACCTGGCCGCCGCCGAAGTTCACCGCGTACAGGCCGTTCTTCACCGACGCGATGATTTCCTGCGGATCCTTGTCGCCGTTCAGCATGTACGTGTTGGTCATGCGCGGCATCGGCAGCGCCGCGTACGATTCGCGCCGCGCGTTGCCCGTGACCGGCATCTTCATCAGGCGCGCGTTCAGCGTGTCCTGGATGTAGCCCTTCAGGATGCCGTCCTCGATCAGCGTCGTGCACTGCGTCGGGTTGCCTTCGTCGTCGATGTTCAGCGAGCCGCGGCGGTTCGGCAGCGTGCCGTCGTCGACCACCGTCACGCCCTTCGCGGCGACCTGCTCGCCGATCCGGCCGGCGAACGCGGACGAGCCCTTGCGGTTGAAGTCGCCTTCGAGGCCGTGGCCGATCGCTTCGTGCAGCAGCACGCCCGGCCAGCCCGGCCCGAGCACGACCGTCATCGCGCCGGCCGGCGCGGGGCGTGCGTCGAGGTTCACGAGCGCTGCATGCACGGCGTCGTCGACGTAGCGCGACAGGACTTCGTCGGTGAAGTAACCGTAGTCGAAGCGGCCGCCGCCGCCGCCGGAGCCGATTTCGCGGCGGCCGTTCTGCTCGGCGATCACCGTGACCGACACGCGTACGAGCGGGCGGATGTCGGCGGCGAGCGCGCCGTCGCTGCGCGCGACCAGCACGACGTCGTATTCGCCGGCGAGGCCGGCCATCACCTGCGTGACGCGCGGGTCGCGGCCGCGCGCCATCTGCTCGATGCGCTCGAGCAGCTTGACCTTGGCCGTCGCGTCGAGCGACGCGAGCGGATCGGACGGCAGGTACAGGTCGCGGCCCGAGATGCCCTTCAGCGACGTGGCCGCCTTGATCTTCTGGCGGCCGCCGCCGGCCGCCGCGATCGCCTTGGTGGCCGCGGCCGCCTGCGCGATCGCTTCCGGCGACAGGTCGTCCGAGTACGCGAACGCGGTGCGGTCGCCCGCGACCGCGCGCACGCCGACGCCCTGGTCGATGCTGAAGCTGCCCGATTTGACGATGCCTTCCTCGAGGCTCCACGCTTCGCTGCGGGTCGCCTGGAAGTACAGGTCCGCGTAGTCGACGCGATGCGTGAAGATGTCGGCGATCGTGCGCGTGAGCAGGCTTTCGTCGAGGCCGTACGGCGTGAGCAGGATGTCCTTCGCCAGCGCGAGGTTGCGGATGCCGGGTTCGATGATGTTCATGCGGATATCGGGGTTTCTCAAAAAGTTGTCGGGTGCTTCTGGGCAGATGGGTTGGCCGCGCGGTGTTTCAAGCGGTGCGGCGGATTCAGGTCAGCACGCGATGCCGCCACGCGGGCAGGCTCTGGCGCACGTCGGCGATGCGCTGCGGATCGAGCGCGCCGCGCACGACGCTTGCGCCCACGTCGCGAACCGCGACGATCTCGCCCCACGGGTCGATCAGCATGCTGTGGCCCCAGGTGCGCCGGCCGTTTTCGTGCTTGCCGCCTTGCGCGGCCGCGAGCACGTAGCACTGGTTCTCGACGGCCCGCGCGCGCAGCAGCGTTTCCCAGTGCGCGCGGCCGGTCGTATACGTAAACGCCGACGGTACGACGATCAGTGCGCAGTCGCCCATCCTGCGATACAGCTCCGGAAAGCGGAGATCGTAACAGACGGACAGGCCGACCCGCCCGAACGGCGCGTCGAACGTGACGACCGTATCGCCGGCGCGGATCGTGCGCGCTTCGTCGAACGACTCGTCGCCTTTCTCGAAGTTGAACAGGTGGATCTTGTCGTAGCGTGCGGATTCGTTGCCGGATGGATCGAACACGAGCGTCGTGTTGAGCACGCGATCGGGCTCCGGGGCCTTCAGCGGCAGCGTGCCGCCGATCACCCAGATGCCGTGGCGACGCGCGGCGTCCGCGAGGAAATGCTGGATCGGGCCGTCCCGGTAAGGTTCGGCGAGCGCGAGCTTGTCGGTGTCGCGGTGACCCATGAAGCAGAAGTACTCGGGCAGCAGCACGAGCTGCGCGCCTTCGCCGGCGGCTTCCGCGATCAGGCGGCGCGCCTCGGCGAGATTGCGCGCGACGTCCGGCGTGCTCACCATCTGCAGCGCGGCGACCTGGAAGGGCGTGGCGGAACGGGTGTGGTCGGTCATCGCTGGATCGGTTGCGTCATAAATGGGGTGCGGCCCGGCACCGTGCGCGGCCCGACGCGCGGCTCAATGGCTCGCCGCATCGGCCGGACCGTGATTCATCTTACCCTGATCGCCCCGCACCCGCTCGATGTGTGGGTGGGCCCACGAGCCGGTGATCGTGTAGTCGAGCGCGAACGCGCGCGACAGCGTCTCCGACAGCGCGTAGTTCGCGGCCAGCACGCCGACGCCGAGCAGCGGGTTGACGATGGCCGCCCCGATCGCCGCCGCGCCCGCGCTGATTTTCGGCGCGACGTGCGCGTGCAGGTCCTGCGTCTCGGTGCCGAGATCCACCGCGCCGCGCACGGTGACGTTCGCGGGCCCGGTCATCATCGAGAAGTCGTCGGTGCGGGCGATCCCGTTCGAGATCCGGCCGGTGCCCGTGATCTTGTCGAACGGCAGCCCCTTGCCGATCACGTCGCGGAAATTCAGCGTCAGGAAACGTGCGAGGCTCTGCAGGCTCAGCACGCCGAGGAGCTTCGCCGCGCCCGGATCGACCTTCAGGATCTGGCCGTGTTCGAGGTCGAGCGCGATCTGGCCGCCGAGCGACGGCAGGTCGACCGCGGTCGGGCCGCCGCGCCAACCGACCTTGCCGGTGACGGTGCCGTGACCGTCCGCGAGCGTGCGCGGCAGGCCGACGCGGTCGAGCAGCGCGCCCGCGTTGTCGATGTCGAGCTTGAAGTCGAACACGGTGCGGCGCGGTGCGTCGTTTTCATCGGCGCCGCGGGCGAGCGCGCGGCGCGAGGTGCGCCAGTTGCCGGTCGCCGTCAGCTTCGCGGCCGGGTTCGACAGCTCCAGCTTGTCGAGCTGCCAGACCGGGGTGCCGGCTTCGTCGATATTGCGTGCGTTGACGACGAGACGGCCGATGTCGTGGTTGCGCGCGACGACCTGGTCGACGATCAGGTCGATCGACGGCATCGGGCGGTCGGTCGGCGTCGGGAGGTTCATCGCGCGGCCGACGAGATCGTGCTGCGCGCTGTCGGGCACCACGAGCTTCGCGAGCCGCGCGTTCAGCACGCCCGCGCCGTTGTGGCCGCCGCCCGGCGCCCATGACAGGTAGCCCGACACCTGGTTCGACGCGATGTTCGCCTGCCAGAGCTCGTCGACGTGCGACGCGCCGACGATCACGTTTTCCCAGTTGCGCTTGAGCAGCTTCAGCGTGCCGAAATGGAGCGCGAAACGCTTCGGCGCGAAGCTCGCGAAATCGACGCGCGGCGCGGCTTGCGGCTCCTGCGCGCGCGGCGTGTCGGGTTTCAGCGTATGGGCCAGCGCGAGCCACGCATCGGCGTCCAGTTCGTTGACGTCGACGGCCGCGCTCACGCCGTCCTGCGGCATGTCGGGCATCCGGTGGATGCCCATCGCGCCGCGCACCGCGCGCAGCGGCTGGCCGCGCGTCGCGTCGAGCAGGTAGGTCGCGGACACGGGGCCGAGCGTCAGGTCGGCGTGCTCGAGGCGCTTGCCGTCCGCCTGCGGCGCCGGCTGCAGCGTGAAGCTGAACGGCATCGGCGTGCCGGCAGGTTTTGCGAACGGCGCGGGGAAATTCAGTGCCACGCCGGTCAGGTCGGAATGCGCGCTGATGTCGGGCAGGCGGCCCGGCGCGCCGCGCACGGCGACCTTGTACGGCGCGTCGCCGACCACGTGCTCGAGCAGCGCGGCCGCCGGGCCGTGCAGGTTCAGGCCGCGTGCGGCGTCGAGCGCGAGCCGGCCGTCGACGTCCACCGTATACGGGCCGTGCGACTGGAAGTTGCCGCTCGCGCGCACCGGGCCGCCGAGGAAGCGCCCCGACAGGTCGTGCAGCGATGCGCCGGCCTCGGTGAACCGGACACTGCCGCGCAGCGCGGACAGCGGCGGCACGCCGCTCGTCGTCAGCGTGTTGCCGCCGAACGCGAGCGCGCCTTCGATGTGCGTGTGCGGATGCGGGACGTGCTGCGGAATCGTGATCTTGAGCGCGAGCGACGCGGGCCCCTGCGCATCGATCCGCTGGCCGATATGCCCGCTCATCGTGCCGAGCGAGCTGTTGTCCGCGTAGTCGATCAGGTCGGCGAGCGGGCCTTGCGCATGACCGTCGATGATGAGCGGCGAGTGGCTCGGGTTGCCGAGATCGTCGATGCGGCCCGCGACCTTCGTCAGCGCGACGCGCTTGTAGTGCGCACGATCGATGTCGAAGCGCAGCTTGTTCTGCGCGAGCTCGAACACGCCGTTGATCCCGTCGAGCGCCGGCCAGACGCTCGGCGTGCCGTTCGCGAGCTTGCGCGGCGGGTACGGCGTCGGTTCGAAGCGGCCGCCGGTGAACGGCGCGACGATGTGGAACACGCCGGCGTCCGGCTCGTGTTCGAACGGGAATTTCTCGAGCGGGCCGCGCGCGACGATCGACGCACCCTTGGTCACCTGGCCGGCCTGCAGCGCATGGCCGAGATAGTCGCGCAGGTGTTCGGACATCCCGGTCGGCAGGTAGCGCGGAATGCGCGCCACCGACGCACGGGCGAAATCGGCACGCAGGTCGAGCGAGCCGCGGCCGTGGCCGGGGTTCGTGTACGAGCCCGATACCGCGATTTCGGCATCGGGGTTCGAGACGAGCAGGTCAGGCAGGGTCACGTCGACGCGCGCATGCTTTTCGCCGGCCGCGGGCGTGATCACCCACTTTGCGTTGCCGCGCAACCGGTCGAACGTCAGGCGCGGCTCGTCGAATTCGCCGGGTACCGTGACCGCCGCGTTGACCGTATCGAAATGCGCGCTGCCGCCCGTCTCGTTCGCATCGACGCGGCCCCACAGGTTCTCGACGCCCGGCCAGCCGGCCCGCGGGTGGCCACGCGGCGACAGCCCGGGCGGCGGCTCCTGCGCGGCGAAGCTGATGCCCTGCAGATCGCCGAGGAAGCGATAGCGGACGATCGGCGCGGCGCCCATGCGCCGCTCCTCGTCGGCGAGGTCGGCCCGCGCGGGCTTCGCGCGCTCGACCTCGATGTGATAGTTCGACACCATCCCGCGCGGGTCGATCTTGATCAGCTCGTTGCGCAGGCGCGCCGGCAGCGGCAGCCCGCGAATGAACTCGCTGAGAATGCCGAGATCGACGCGGTCGCCGACGACGCTCAACAGCTGCCCCTGGCTGGCGGTCGGCACACGGTAGCGGGCCGTCAGCGTCGACAGCGCGAGCGAGCGGGCGAGCGGTGTGCCGTCCGGCAGCGGCGGCTGGCCGAGTTCCGCGTTGAAGCGCGTCAGGTGCAGCGTGTAGTCGTGGCCGGCATCGAGCTGCATGTCCCAGCCGAAGCCGACCGTCGGCACGTCGAGCCGCGGCTGCGTCGGGCGCACGCGCAGCGCGACGTCCGCGCCCTGCAGGTCGCCGCCCGCCGAATGCAGGTGGCCGTCGCTGAAGGTGGCCCAGATCGCGTTGTCGATCCGGCCCGCGTGGATCGTGAGCGGCATGTCGAGGTAGCGCCCGAGCGTCTGCAGGTCGACCGGGCCCGTCGACAGGTACGCGTCGCCCGACCAGTTCGACGGCTTGCCGACCGGTGCGAGCGGCTTGTGCCTGAAGCGCGCGCGGAAATCGAGCGGGCCGAGCAGCAGCGTGCCGTTCGCGGGCGCCTGCAGCGCGGCCTTGTGCACGCGGCCGTCGTTGAGCACCGCGAGCCGGATGCCCGACAGCACGAGCTCCGGCGCATCGTGCTGCGCGTCGCGCCAGCGCAGCGTGCCGCCGCGCAGCACGATCGCTTCCTGCTTCAGCAGCCACGTGCCGAACGTGTCGTTGCCGCCGTGAGTGGTTGCCACGCCGACGCCCGCGACGCTCAACGAGCCGTCGGCCGCGCGCGCGACGACGAGGTCGGGCTGGTCGACGATCAGGCTCGACAGCGCGGGCGACAGCCGCAGCAGCGACATCCAAGACAGCGCGGCCGTCGCATGCGGCACCGACAGTGCGACCTTGCCGTCGTGGCCGCGGATCGTCAGGTTCGTGAGTTCGACGCCCGGCTGCATGCCGGACCAGTTCGGGGAAAGCTTGCCGATCGAAAGCTGCGCGTGGAGCTTGTCGGACACCGCGCGCTCGATGCGCGGGCGGAATTCGTCGATGCGGGGCAGCAGTACGTAGCGCAGCCCGAGGAACGCGCCGGACGCGACGAAGTAGGTGCCGAGCCCGACTGCCAGCGTCACCCGGAACACGCGGCGCAGGACCGGATGATCGTGCTTCGGAGGTCCCGCTTCGGGCGCAGCTACGGCGGATTCCTGACGGTCGGACATGCGGCGGACGGGCGGCGATATGGTAGTTTTGCAGACTGACGTTGAAATGTATCACACGGGTTCGTGCCGGCGGCCGTTGCGGCAGCGCCGCACGGGCTTTCCGGCGCGCGGTTTCGCGGCGGGCGCACGCGCGTCCCGCGATGCCGCGCCGAATCCATGGGGCTGGCCGGTAGCGGGGCGCGCACG
>NZ_QOBB01000194.1:0-13752 GCF_024704855.1 Burkholderia sp. HAN2018
TGGCCGCGCTCGACGCGCTGGCCGGCGAGGTTGCGTGCGAGACGTTGCGCGTTGACGTTGGCGGTGACGAACACGCGATCGACGCGGCGCTTGCCGCGCACGACGCGTTCGACGGCCTCGTGAATTGCGCGGGGATCGCGTCGCTCGAATCGGCGCTCGACGTGAGCGCCGCGCATTTCGATCGCGTGATGGCGGTCAACGCGCGCGGCGCGGCGCTCGTCGCACGGGCCGTCGCGCGGAAGATGATCGCGCGCGACGGACGTGGCGCAGCGCAGGCGCGGGGCAGCATCGTCAACGTATCGAGCCAGGCCGCGCTCGTCGGCCTGCCCGCGCATCTGGGCTATTGCGCGTCGAAGGCGGCGATGGACGCGATCACGCGGGTGCTGTGCATCGAACTCGGGCCGCACGGCATTCGTGTGAACAGTGTGAACCCGACGGTCACCCTCACGCCGATGGCGCAGTTCGCGTGGAGCGATCCGGAAAAGCGTGCGCCGATGCTGGCCGCGATTCCGCTCGGGCGATTTGCGGAGCCGGACGAGGTCGTCGAGCCGATCCTGTTCCTGCTGAGCGATGCGGCATCGATGGTCAGCGGCGTGTCGCTGCCGATCGACGGCGGCTACACGGCGCGTTAGGCAACGTCGTACTCGGGCGCCGCATGACCGGAACCCGTGGCGAATGTGCGGCGCGGCCGCCCGGCGGCTAGACCGGATCCTTGCTCGGCGGTCCGTCCGGTTGTTGCGGGTTGTCGTGATGGCCGGGCGGCGACGACAGCGGGTCGTCTTCCGGGTCGCGGTTCGGGTCGGCCGGTGGCTCGGGCGTCGGGGTCGTGTGATCGGTCATGGAGAACTCGCGCAGTGCGTGACGGCGGTGGCGCGGCGGGGGCGCCTCGTCTCCGTTATAGGCAATCGGCCGTGCATTTGCAGCGGGATTGTCGCGGTGGGGCGCCTTTCGTCAGGGCAATCCGCGCGGGCGCGGTTTTCGTGCCGACACCTGCTGCGCCGGAGCGGGCCATGCGCCGCTTCGCGTGCGGGGCGGGATCGGCGTCAGCGCAAATCCGCGGGCGTATCGACGTCGCGCACGATGCCCGGATCGTCGACGTCGAGCAGCCTGACCGGTGCACTGGCGAACAGCGCGCGGGCGCCGGTGTCGCCGTCGAGGGCGGCGAGCGCATCGAAGTGGTGCGCGGCGAAACCGACCGGATGGCCGCGCGCGCCGCGATGCGCGGGTGCGACGATCGACGCGTCGTCGGCGTCGAGTGCGCGTGTGACGCTTTCGTAGGTGGACGCCGCGATCCACGGCATGTCGCCGAGCGCGACGAGCCAGCCGTTCGCGTCGGGCGTCGCGCGTACGCCGGCCGCGAGGCTCGCGCCCATGCCGCGCACCGCGTCGGGTGCGTAGACGACATGGCAGCCGGCTTCGTTCAGCAGCATCGCGAGTTTTTCGGCACCGGGACGCACGACGGCGATCACGTCGGCCGTGGCCGCCGCGAGACGGCGGGCGGCCGCGACCGCAACCGGCGTGCCGTCGGGAAGCAGCGCGAGCAGCTTGCTGTGCAGGCCGCTCGGGTCGAAGCGTTGACCGAGGCCGCCGGCGAGGAGGACGCCGGTGGCGAGTGACGCATAGGACATCGGCGCGGGGGAGAGTGATGCAGGTGCTGCGATTGTGCGGGAGCAGGCAGGGATCGACAAGTGAGGATGTTACCGGGGCGGGTTCGTTTCGTCGGAAAGAACGTCAGCGCGCGGCTTCGTCGAGCATGCTTTCCTCGACGGGACCGTAAATTGCGCGCGACTGGTTGTGCATGACGGCCCAATAGCGGTCGCCGAATGACCAATGCCACCATTCCGACGGGTAATTGGTGAAGCCGGCGCCCGTTAGCGCGGCGATCAGCACCTGGCGGTGGCGGGCGGCAGCCCGGCTGATGAACGGGTTGTGCGTATAACACGCGCCGGACGATTCCTGGTCGGTTGCGTCGAGCACGCAGCCCATGTCGAGCTCGACGCCGTCCATCGAGATCAGTGTCAGGTCGACGGCCGCGCCCGTCGGATGGGCGGCGACTTCCGGCGGCGCGACGTAGTGGCTCGTCAGCGCGACCAATGTGTCTTCGTCCGGCAGCGGGTTCAGCGTCCGGCGCAGGTGCGCGAGATGCCGGGTGAAGTAGTGGCGTTGCAGCGCCAGCGGACGATAGCCTTCCTTGACGTACAGGCGCAGGCCGTCGGGCAGCGCATGCGCGGCGGCGATCAGCCGTTGCGCCACACCGTGGCGCACTTTCAGGAAATGCCGGCTCGAGTGTGCGGCGTCGTCGCGGCCGGGATCGACGGCGATGCGGTCATGAAAACCGGCGAGATCGACAAACCCTTCGTGCGACTCCAGCAGGGCGATCGACCGGACAGCGGGATCGGAGAGCGATATCACGATAGCGGACGGAATGGCGCGATGACGGTTGCGGGCCATGAGCCGGCGCCGAGGCTGGCCGGCCGAGGTCGTTTTTGTCAGACGATTCGCCAATATGCCAGTGTCCGGCGGAGGATACGCGGCGGTTCGGCCCGCGGGCGGGCGACGCTCACCAGAGCGTCTTGACGTGCGCGTAAGCGCGGATTTTTTCGTCGCGCGTGACGAGCGGCGCGCCGAGCCGTCGAGCGGTCGCGACGATCATGCGATCGGCCGGATCCTTGTGGAACGTGCCGGGGAGGTTGGTGGATTTCGCGGCGATGTCGGCGTCGACGGGCACGAAGCGCATCCCGTCGATCTGCGCGACGGTGGCGAGCCATGCTTCGACATCCATCGTCAGTGCGAGGCGGTCGTTGCGCACCAGCATCGCAATCTCCCACGCGGAGATCGCGGACGCGGCGAGCGCGCCTTCGCTCCGGGCGCGATCGATCGCGCTTCTCGCCTTCTTGCTGAGCGACGGGTCGCCCGCCACCCACCATACCAATGCATGTGTATCCAGCACGATCACCGCGACGCCTCCCAATCATCTTCCGCAATCGGATCGAGAGGATTGTCATAGCGCATGACCGAGCCGCGCAATATGTCCAACGGCTGAGCTTCGCGTGCGTGATACGGCCGGATCTCGAGCGTCGGCTTGCCGTGATCGGTGACGATCAGGCTTTCGCCCGACGCCTCGACGAGCCGGAAGTATTCGAGTGCGCGAGCCTTGAATTCGGATTTCGATACGGGAGCGTGCGGCATCATGATATGAGCATGGTCATTTGACGATGGTCATTTTAGCCATGGAGTCTGACGCAGCGCAAGCGCCGGGGGGGCAGCGTTACCCGTTCGCGTTACGCATCCGCCCACTTCCTCAACAGGTTGTGATAAATCCCCGTCAACGCAATGACCATCGGGTCCTTCGCCCCTTTCTCGGCGGACAGCGCCTGAATCTGCGTATCGAGCTGGAACAGCAGCGTGCGGTCGCCGTCGTCGCGCACCATGCTCTGGATCCAGAAGAACGATGCGACGCGCTCGCCGCGCGTGACGGGCGTCACCTGATGCAGGCTGGACGCCGGATACAGCACGAGATCGCCTGCCGGCAGCTTCGCGCGATGGGTGCCGTACGTATCCTCGACACACAGCTCGCCGCCGTCGTACGCATCGGGTTCCTCGAGAAACAGCGTCGCCGACAGGTCGCTGCGCACGCGGAAATCCGTGCCGCGCAGCAGCCGGATCGCGTTGTCGACGTGCGTGCCGAACGTCTCGCCGCCTTCGTAGCGATTGAACAGCGGCGGAAACACCTTGAGCGGCAGCGCTGCCGAAAAGAACAGCGGGTGGCGCGCGAGCGCGTCCTGGATCGCGTCGCCCACCGCACGTGCGGCGGGCGAGCCTTCCGGCAATTGCCGGTTGCGTTTCGCGAGCGCCGACTGCGTGCCGGACGTCGCGTTCCCGTCGATCCATTCGGCCGCATCGAGGTGGTCGCGGCATTGCGCGACCTGCGCCTTGGTCAACACACTGGGGATATGAAGCATCATGTTGCGGATTCCATGACGTGCGGCGCCAGTTGCATTGCCGCCGCACGAAATGAGTCGATCGGCGACGACGCGAGATACGCGTGCATCTTCGCGACGAACGCGGGGGTAGCGGTGGCCGGCACGCGCGCGAGCCAGTCGAGCGCCTCGTCGACGCGTCCGCGCTCGGCAAGCAGCCGCGCATAGTTGAACTGGCCGCGGAAGTCGCCGGCGACGGCGGCGCGGCGATAGTGGTCGAACGCGGCGTCGGGGTCGGCCGGTACGACCCAGCCGTCCTCGTAGAAGCCGCCGATCAGGTTGATCGATTTCGCATGGCCGAGCGCGGCCGCGCGGCGGAACCAGTCGAGTGCGTCGGCGCGGTTCTCGTCGACGCCGTTGCCGAGCGCGAGCGCCGTCGCGTAGTTATACATGCCCCAGTCGAGCCCCGCCTGAGCGGCGAGCCGGTACCAGTACACGGCGACCGGCGCGCACGCGGCCGTGCCCCAGCCGAACTCGTAGCAGCGGCCGAGCATGTTCATCGCCATCGCGTGGCCGGCCCGCGCCGCGTGCCGGAACCAGTTGAACGCGGCCGCCGGGTCGCGCGCGACGCCATGCCCGTCGAGCAGGTACTGCCCGTAGACGGCCTGCGCATCGACGATGCCGTTGTCGGCCGCCGCCGCGACCCACGCGGCGGCGCGCTCGGGCGGCCCGGCCAGGATGTCGGCGAACTCGCGCGGCGACACCGACGCGAGCGCCTTCAGCGACACGGCCTCCATCGATCAGTAGCGCGCGTTCAGCGTGACGAACGCCGAGCGGCCCGGTGCGATCGACGCGTAGTGCGCCGGGTACGCCTGGTCGAAATAGGTGCGGTTGAACAGGTTGTTCACGTTCAGCTGCAGGTCGAGCTTCTTGTTGATCCGGTACTGCGCCATTGCATCGAAGCGCCAGTACGACGGCACCGCTCGCAGGTTCGCGGGATCGCCGAACACTTCCGACATGTAGAACGCGCCGCCGCCGACCGTGAACTTCGGCGTCACGTCGTAGTTCGACCACATCGTGAGGCTGTGCTTCGGCGTGTTCGGGAAGCGGTTGCCGTTGTTCGCCGCGTCCTTGCCGTTGTCGCGCAGCGCGCTCTTCATGTACGTGTAGCCGCCGAACACCTGCCACTGTTTCGTGATCTGCCCGGCGACGCCGAGCTCGAGGCCCTGCACGCGCTTGTTGCCGACCATCGCGTACTGGTTGTTCGGCAGCGTCACGCGTGCGTTCGTCGTGTCGATCTGGAACAGCGCGGCGGTGAGTGACAGCTTGTCGTTCAGCACGTTCCACTTCGTGCCGAGCTCGATGCTGCGGTTCTTCTCGGGCGCCATCTGGTCGGCGTTCGGGCCGACGCCGCCGCGGCCCGGCGTGAGCGACTGCGTTTCGCTGCCTTCGCCGAGCAGCATGCCGGCCGGCGTCGACGACGTCGCATACGACGCGTAGATGCTGCCGTTCTGCGCGGGCTTGAACACGAGGCCGGCCTGCCAGTTCACGAGCGTGTCGTCGCGCGTATAGGTTTTGCCGCCGTTGGCCTTGGTGTCGGTGAAGCGGGTCGAGTAGTCGTCGACGCGCACGCCGGCGTTGACCTGCCAGCGCGGCGTGATCTCGATCGTGTCGAAGCCGTAGATCGACTTCGTCGTGGTGCGTGCATGCGCGTAGTCGTTGTTGCGCGTGATCGAACCGGCCCACGGGTCGTTCGGGTTCGGCGACCACAGGCTCGTGCAGTTGTAGCCCGATGCGGCGCCGATGCCGTTCTGGCAGACCTTGCCGGTGTCGGTCGCGACCTTGTATGAATCGCGCTTGCCCCATTCGCGCGTCAGCTCGATGCCGGTCGTGAAGCTGTGCTTGAACGGGCCGGTGCGGAACTCGCCGAACAGCTCGGTCAGGTTCGCCAGGCTGTTGATCGAGCTGTCGCGGTTGTTGTTGCGGCGCCAGACCTTGCCGTTCACCACGTTGCCCTGGCTGTCGTCCGGCTGGGTCCAGATGTAGTCCTGCGTCGATTCCGTGTAACGCGTGGTGTTGCGGATCGTCAGCGCCGACGTGATGTCGTGCTCGATCTTGATCGTGCTGATGTCCGACGTGGTCTTGCGGAAGTCGCGGTCGATCAGCCCGTAGAAGTTGTGGCGGTCGACGGGGGCCGGATAGATCGTGCCGACGTTCGCCGGTTTGTTCGACGCCGTATAGAAATACGGGATGCCGCCGTCGGGCATGTCGTCGGTCGACAGGTGGTAGTAGCTCGCGGTTACGCGCGTCGGCGTGCCGAGGCCGAACGCGATCGACGGCGCGACGCCCCAGCGCTCGTTGTTGACGGCGTCGCGGCCGGCGACGTCGTTGTTGTGGCTCATCAGGTTCAGGCGGAACGCGGCGTGATCGGCGAACTGCCAGTTGCCGTCGGCCGTGAAGCGGCGATAGCGGTCGGTGCCGAGGCCCGCGCTCGCGGCGGCGGTGGTGCCGAGGTGCGGGGCCTTCGTGATCAGGTTGATGCTGCCGCCCGCGCCGCCGCGGCCGCCGTATGCGCCGTCGGAACCCTTGGTGATCTCGATGCGCTCGGTATTGAAGATCTCGCGCGTCGTGGCGCCCGTGTCGCGCATGCCGTCGACGAACATGCTGCCCTGCGTGTCGTAGCCGCGGATGAACGGACGGTCGCCGAGCGGGTTGCCGCCTTCGCCGGCGCCGAACGTGATGCCGGGCACGGTGCGCAGCGCTTCCGTCAGCGTCGACGCGCCGCTGTTCTGGATCAGCTCCTGCGGGATCACGGTGACGGATTTCGGCGTGTCGACGAGCGGCGCGGTGAATTTCACGGAAGCGGAGAAATCGGCCTTGTAGCTGTGCTCGGCCTTGCCCTGCACCTCGATCGGCGCGAGATGGCCTTCAGTGCCGGCCGGGGCGGGCGGCGGCGTGCCGTCCGCCGCGAATGCCGGGCTGGCGGCGAGCACGCTGCACAGGGTGGTGAATTTGCCGAGCTTCAGCTCGTCGGGACGTGACTTCATGGTGCGCTTCGACCTCGCGGTGTGGCCCCGGGGCGGTGCGCTGCGGAAATGTGCACGCCGCCGGGAATTATTACGATTTGTTTTCAGGCGGCATTCTATGTAATTTCATCGCGAATGAGAAGCGTTCTTGTTCTCGTTTGTTAGGGAATTGTTGACGAATGTGACAGGGGCGTTGAGGGGGGAGATTGGCCGAATGACCAGATAGAAAGGGCTTGTCGGGCCGGTTAGAGTCGCAGTGTCGCGATTCACTTGGTATGACAGCAAAATGCTAATATGACTGCATTGAAAGCAATCTTGATGAGGCGCACCATGCCGGTGATTACCGTCCGAAATCTGTCCGATGAAGTGCATCGAGCACTTCGCATTCGCGCGGCCCAACATGGGCGCAGCACCGAAGCCGAGGTGCGCGACATTCTCGAACAGGCCGTTCTTCCGGGCGGGCGGCTCAAGCTGGGAACGATGCTGGCGGCAATCGGGCGGGAGGCCGGCGGATTCGATTTCGACGCCCAGCGCGACAAGACGCCTGCCGACCCGATGAGCTTCGAATGATCCTTGTTGATACGAATGTCATTTCCGAACCGCTACGACGCGAGCCGAACGCGGCCGTGATCGAGTGGCTCGATGCCCAGAATGTCGAAACCTTGTTTCTGGCTGCGATCAGTCTCGCGGAAATACGATTGGGCGTGGCTGTATTGCCGGAAGGACGCCGGCGAGAGTGGCTGCATCAGAGCATCGAGCAGCGCGTGCTGCCATTGTTTCGCGGACGAATCCTGCCATTCGACGATGCTGCGAGCAAAGCGTATGCGAGCCTTCGCGCACGCGCTCGTGCCGCAGGTGTCGCAATTGCACCATCCGATGGTTTTATCGCCGGCACGGCCGAAGCGAACGGCCTGATCGTCGCCACGCGCGACGTCACGCCGTTCGAGGCAATGGGGATTCGCGTAATCGACCCGTGGGCGCGCTAGCGAGCCCACGGCTGCCGGCCCCGCAGGCTGCCCCGCAATTGAAAAACGCGCCGTGCGATGCGGCGCGTTCTGCTTCAGGCAAGCGCGCCGCCGACCTGAAACGACGGCAGGCGGGCGCGAGACCCTGGATACGGTTCAATCGACGCCGTGAAACACTGCGTCCTCCGGCCCGAGATATGCCGGCGGGCGCCACGTCGCGTCGCGCATCGAATGCTGGACGAGGTTCTCGACGCCGAGCAGTACCGCGAAGATCGCCATCCGCACCGGAATGCCGTTGTCGGTCTGACGGAAGATCGCGAGGCGCGGGTCGCGGTTCAGGTCGACCGACAGGTCGTTCGCGCCGGGCCGGCTGTCGCGCGGCAGCGGGTGCATGATCAGCGTGTCGGGCTTGCACACCGTATCGACGAGCGCCTGGTTGATCTGGAAATCCGGCGTGTAGCCTTCGAACGACTCGTCGGTGAAGCGCTCCTTCTGGATCCGCGTCGCGTAGACGACGTCCGCGCCGCGCAGCCCGGCCGCGAGGTCGGTGGTCTGCTCGATCACGTGGCCGTTCGTCGCGATCTGGTCGACGATGTAGGCCGGCATCTCGAGCGTCGGCGGCGACACGAGCGTGAACTTCAGCCCGCGGTACAGCGCAAGCAGCTTGACGAGCGAGTGCACGGTGCGGCCGTACTTGAGGTCGCCGACCAGCGCGATGTGCGCGCCGTCGACGATCTTGCCGAGCCGCGAGAACTCGCGCTGGATCGTATAGAGATCGAGCAGCGCCTGGCTCGGGTGCTCGCCGGGGCCGTCGCCGCCGTTGATCACCGGCAGGTTGGTCGCGCGCGCGAACTCGGCCACCGAGCCTTTCTCCGGGTGGCGGATCACGAGTGCATCGACGTAGCCGGCCATCACGCGGCTCGTGTCGTAGATCGATTCACCCTTGGCCATCGACGAGAACGTGAAGCCCGTCGTGTCGCACACCGAGCCGCCGAGCCGGCAGAAGGCGGCGCCGAACGACACGCGCGTACGCGTGCTGGCTTCGAAGAACAGGTTGCCGAGCACGGCGCCTTCCAGGACGCGCGAAATCTTGTGGCGGCGGGCGATCGGCTGCATCACGTCGGCCACGCGAAACAGCGCCTCGACCGATTCCCGCGAGAACTGGTCGACCGACAGCAGCTGCGGCTTGCCTTCGAAAAAGAACTGCTTGGCGAGCCCTTGATTATCTACGCTTTGCGTATAGCTGCCGCCTTCCGGTGCCGAGCGCTCGACGATTTCCGACACGAAGCGTTCGACTATCTCGGGCATCCCGCGCGATTCCTGCGAATCGTCGGGCAGCAGCCAGGTGTCCAGCGCGCGCCGGCTGACGCCGATGCGATTGGCGAACGCTTCGCGGGTCATGTTGAGGCGGCGCATCGCGTCGCGGAGGAAGGCTTGCTGGGGAACGGTCATCGGCGGCTCCTGGCGGAAAATATACGCGGTGCGTATATTAGTTCCTGGCGCGTTGAAGTCAAGGAAAATCTGCGCGAACCGGCTGTGTGGCCCATGTGACATGCGGCGGGTTCGTAGTGGCGCGTCGCGGCCGTCTCCGTATAATCAGGTCAGGCCCCGTGCCCGGCGTCTTGCCGGGCACCGCGCCGCATACGATTCGCCCGTCGGGCCTGTTGATTCGAAGGAGAATGAGAATGACGCGTACGATTGCTGCAATGCTGCTGGTGGTGACCGCCGCGCTCGCCGGTTGCAACACGGTCGCCGGTGTGGGCCAGGATATTTCGAAGGGTGGCCAGGCGATCAGCGATACGGCTGAAAAGGCCAAGTAAGCCGGCCGGTTTCGGAATGCAGAAAGCGCCGGGCCGTCCCGCGATTGCGGGGCGGCCCGGCGCTTTTTTTTCGGCCGGTGCCGACGCCGGCGGCGTCACGCGTGTTCGACGAACGCGTAGCGGCCTTCGACCTTGCGCGGCGTGAACCAGCCGTAGTCGGGGAACATCCGGTTGCGCACGTACCAGACGTAGCCCACCAGCAACGCGGTGATCACGAGACTCGGCAGCGCGGTCGACGGATCGCGTCCGAGCTCGGCGATGGTCTTCGGCAACTGCAGCAGCGACAGCAGGATGAACGCGTGATAGGCGCCGACGCGATGGGTCGCGAAGCCCCAGATGAACAGCAGCGACAGCGGCACGGTCAACGTCAGGAACACGGCCACGAGGCCGGTGCCGGCGCCGCTTGCGAAGAAGTAATACGCGAGCACGAGGCTGATCGCCAGCTGGGCGATACCGAGCGCGACCAGGATCCGGACGTGCACCTTGTTCTTGCGGCAGCGCTCGGGGTCGGGGCGCGATGCGATCAGGTGCGCGAGCACGCGATCCTTGAGCCCCTGTCCGGACAGTTCGGCTAGTGCGTCGGCCTTCCTCGTTCCCGCGGAGAGCAGCACCGCAATTCTTGTTTTGGCTTCCTTCCTGTTCATTGCGTGTCGGATTGTTGTTCGATGGTTGTCAAAGGGGCCGGCCACGCGAATATTGCATCTTGCGGGGTGGTGCGCAATCGATTTGCGGCACACGGACACATTCCTACAGTGGACGGGGGCGCGGGCCACGACGATGTGACGGGAGGAAGTGGCCGCCGTTGCCGCAATCCCGCGATGACCGCAGTCAGTCGGCGGCGGTTTGAGCGGGCGCGCGCGCGGGGCTGGCCGGCCGGGCATCGTGCGTGTCGGCGAGCCGCTCGCGCCGCCGCGTCGCGCCGACGAGCATGCCCGCGACGACGAGCGCGATGCCGGCGACCCGCGTGACGTTCAACGTTTCACCGAACAGCGCGACCGCGAACAGCACGGCCGAGACCGGCGCGACCGCCGTGAACAGCGCGGCCTCGGTTCCGCTGGTGCGCGCCGAACCCGCGTACCAGCACAGGTAGCCGAGCACGGTCGGCACCAGCGCGTAGTAGGCGATTGCCGACACGGCGCCGACAGTCCAGCCGTCTGCGACCGCGTGCCATTCGAATACAGCCGGCACGAGCGCGAGGATGAAGCCGAGGCCCGACATCGCGGTGGACAGCGCGAGCGGCGGCAGCGGCGCGGCAAGGCGCCGGTTGAGCAGGATGAATATGGCTTCGCATGCGACGGCGGCCAGCACCAGTGCATCGCCGGCAAGCGTCCGGAGCGACGGCAGCGCGTGGCCGGGGGCGAACGTGACGAACAGCACGCCGGCCGTGGCGAGCGCGGCGGCCGCCCAGTCGCGCGGCGTCTGCCGCTCGCGCAGCACGACGGCCGCGATCAGCGTCGACATCGCGGGCAGTGTGCCGAGCATCACGCCTGCGTCGAGCGGCGACGACAGCTTCGTGCCGCTGATCAGCAGCACCGTATAACCGACGCCGCCCGCCGCAGCCTGGATGACGAGCAGCACGCCGTCGCGGGTGGAAATGCGCGGCCAGCGCATTCGCTGCGCGCGCATCAGCGCGAACAGCAGCGGTGTCGCGATCAGGAAGCGCAGCGCGGTGGCCGAGAACGGCGGCAGGCCGCCTGCCGCGAGACGGCTCGCGATGACGGTGCTGCCGACGCCCGCCATTGCGGCGGCGAGATAGAGATAGCCGATCAGTCGTGTCTTCATGCGCCGCATCGTCGCGTATGGCGGCATCGTGCGTCTTGAACGAAATTGCAGCGGGCGCGGGAGTGTCGAGGGCCGTGCGTGGGGCGTTGCGCGTGTGCGTTCGCGCAGACTACTGTCGAAGTCGAAGTCGAAGTCGAAGTCGAAGTCGAAGTCGAAGTCGAAGTCGAAGCCCAGGCCCAGGCCCAGGCCCAGGCCCAGGCCCAGGCCCAGGCCCAGGCCCAAGCCCAAGCCCAAGCCCAAGCCGCGCCAGCCGTCGTCGACGTCGGGGCCCGCCTTCGATCGCCTTGCGATCGATCGCGTTGCGCGGGGACGCAGGGCATCAATCGACCTGCGTAAACCTCCCAGGCGTGATCCCGAACTGGCGCGCGAACGCACGCGTCAGGTGGCTCTGATCGGCAAAGCCGGCTTCGGCCGCGGCATCGGCGATCGGCAGGCCGCTGGCGAGCAGCGCGCGTGCCAGCCGCGCACGCGACTGGATCAGGTAGGCGTGCGGTGTGATGCCGAGTTCACGGGCAAACCCGCGCAGCAGCTGGAAGCGGCTCACGCCGCTCAGGCCGGCCAGCTCGGCGAGCGAAACGGGGGCGGCCGGTGCCGCGTCGAGCCGCTCCCGCGCGATGCGGATCGCCGGTGCAACGCCCGCCGTCGACAGCGTGCGGTTCGCGTGCCGGGCGAGCAGCCCGGCGACGAGCATCACGAGTGCCTCGTCGCGGGCAAGCGGCCGGGATTCCCCCGCGACGATGCGCGCATGGAGCCGGCCGACGGCGGCCGTGAGCCGCGCGTCGCGCACCGCCGGATGCGCCAGCTCGATGCCGCCGAGGCCTTCTTCCGCCGCGACGCCCGCGACCAGCGCGGGCGCGAGGTACAGCATCCGCCAGCGCCGGCCCGTGCCGGCCTCGATCGGCGAACCGTCATGCATCTCGCCCGGGTTGACCATGATCGCGTCGCCGGCCAGGGCGTCGACCTGCCCGCGGCCGCTCCACGACCGGTGCGCGCCGCTGACGATCACGCCGACCCCGAATTCGTCGTGCGCGTGGCGCGGAAACGCGCGGTCGGATTCGAGGCTGATTGCCTCGATGCCTTCGCCGGTCCGTCGGTAGTGGGTGACGCGGTGCATGTGCGCTCCTCGCGCCGGTCGCGGCGCGGATTTCGTGCACTTTAGCGCGTTCCGGCGGCGCGCGCCCTTCATCCTTTTGGCCGATACCGCGCATCGCGCGCAGCCCGCACCATGTGCACATGAGCAGCGTACACGGCCCGCCGGGCCTGAAGCTGCGCGGGAGACGGCAGGTGGAACGACAGGATCCGGTATTCATTCAGGTTGGCGCGCTCGCGGACGGCTTCGCGCCGGAAGCGAACATCCTCGCATCCTCCGATGCGCTCGCCGGGCATACGCTGACGCTCGGCGACGCGTCGGGGGCATGGCGGGTCTACATGTTCGAGCCGGGCGCGCTGCAGTGGCGCGACGCGGCGACCGACACGAGCGGCCGAGAGCCGTGCCGCGTGACGCGGTTGCGCAACGGGCTGTACTTCGTCGACTACATCGATTCGGCCGCCCGCGCGACGTCGGTCAGTCTCGTGATCGATCTCGACAACGGTGTATGGACGTCGGTTGTCGGCACGCTGCCGACCGAAGCCGACACGCGTATCGACGCATTCACGCGGGTTGCGCGCGGGCTGCCGCTGACGGGCGTCGAGGCCGGTTTCCGGCACGGCACGCTCGGCGGCCATACGCAGCCGGGGCCGCTGCACGGGCCCACGCGCGAGCTGATCGGCAAGCGGACGATGTACCGCTACAGCCCGACCGAATGCTACGAGCACATCTACCTGAACGAGAACTTCTACGCGTGGCAGTGCCTGCAAGGTGTCGAAGGCGGGCTGGCCGATGTCGATCGCTGCCATTACTTCAGGATTGCAGAGGAGCTGTATCTGTTCGTGTGGCGCGAAAAGGTGGTGCCGACGCTCGGCGTCGTGCTGATCGACCTCGCGCAGCGCAAGACAGACGGCAAGATCTTCGGCTACCAGGGCGGCGATTTCGGCACGCTGTCGAACTTCCCGATCGGCGCGCATGCGCAGGTGCTGAACGACACCGTGCATCCGCTCGACGGCGGGGCGCAGCGATGAATGCCGTGCCGGGCAGCGGCCGCCTGCGGGCAGATTTCAGCGGGCGCGTCGTGCTCGTCACGGGCGCCGCGCAGGGGATCGGCGCGGCGATCGCGCGCCGTTTCGCGGAATCCGACGCGTT